>JAZULD010000181.1:0-17423 GCA_045643625.1 Acetatifactor sp.
ATGTACTCAAAGCGGGCGATCAGCTTCACCATCTTGTCGATGGCGGGTCCGCGGCCGATGTTCTCCCGGAAGTAGGAGCGCACCCTGTTGTGCAGGTTGATGGCCTTGCCCACATATAAAATGACATCCTTGTCATCTCTCATGATATAAACGCCCGGCTTGTTCGGGAGTTTTTTCAGCTCCTGCTCAAAATCAAACAGCATAGGTCTCCTCTTTCGGAAAACAATAATAGTCAAGAAACACTGACGAGCTTCCCCATCAGTGTTTCTGTGTAAAAAATATCTCTCTTAATCTACGCTTCCCTGGGAAAAACGTCCCACAGGACGTGTGTCCCTCTTGGGTGCGGTCTTGCCTGCGTCTTCTGCAGGAGCTTCCTCAGAATTGCCTTCTGCGGTATCGTCAGACTTCTCTGCCTCGGGTGCAGCCTGCGGCTCTTCGTCAGCTGCTGCGTCCTGTGCGGCAGGTTCGGTACTCTCTTCGGAAGAGGGCTCAACTACCTCTACGGTCACTGCCTCATCCACTGATACCTGAGTATCCTCAGGCTTAGCCACAAGTTCGGGACCTGCGGGAGCTGCTGCCTTGTCGGTATCCTCGCTCTTCTTCTCCTCGGGCTCAGGCAGGCCTTTTTCGCGGCGGAAGATCTCCATGAACTCCTTGCCGGTGATGGTCTCCTTCTCGATCAGGTAAGCTGCCAGCTTGTCCATGACATCGCGGTTCTCGCGAAGCATTGCAAGTGCCTTCTCGTAGCTCTCCTTGATGATCTCTACGATCTCGGCGTCGATGGCTGCTGCGGTCTCATCGCTGCAGTTCAACGCTGCACGGCCGTCCAGATACTGGCTCTCAACAGTCGCCAGACCTACCAGACCGAAGCGCTTGCTCATACCGTATCTGGTCACCATCGCTCTGGCGATCTCGGTAGCGCGCTCGATATCGTTGGCTGCGCCGGTGGTTACGGTGTCGAATACGACCTCCTCAGCCGCGCGGCCGCCTACCAGGCCGACCACCATATCGTGTAGCTCAGCCTCGGTATTTAAGTATTTTTCTTCCTCGGGCACATGCATGACATAACCCAGGGCACCCATGGTACGGGGCACGATGGTGATCTTCTGCACGGGCTCGGAATTCTTCTGCAGAGCGGAGATCAGTGCGTGACCGACCTCGTGGTAGGAGACGATCTTGCGCTCCTCCTTGCTCATGATGCGGTCCTTTTTCTCCTTGCCCACCAGCACCTGCTCAACTGCCGCGAACAGATCCTGCTGGTTGACAAACTGTCTGCCTTCCTTGACTGCGTTGATGGCAGCCTCGTTGATCATATTGGCAAGATCGGAACCTACCGCACCGCTGGTTGCAAGTGCAATAGCGTCCAGATCCACGCTCTCATCCATCTTAACGTCCTTGGCATGCACCTTCAGGATCTCCACACGACCGCGCAGGTCGGGCTTGTCCACGATGATGCGGCGGTCAAAACGACCGGGACGGAGAAGCGCCTTATCCAGGATCTCGGGGCGGTTGGTCGCTGCCAGGATCAGGATACCCTTGGAGCTGCCGAAACTGTCCATCTCGGAGAGCAGCTGGTTCAGCGTCTGCTCCCGCTCCTCGTTGCCGCCGCCGTACTTGGAATCACGGCTGCGTCCGATGGCATCGATCTCATCGATAAAAATAATGCAGGGGGCGTTCTTGGTGGCTTCCTTGAACAGGTCGCGCACACGGCTTGCGCCCACACCTACGTACAATTCAATAAAGTCGGAACCTGTCAGGGAGAAGAAAGGCACATGAGCCTCACCTGCCACCGCTCTTGCAAGCAGGGTCTTACCGGTTCCGGGAGGGCCTACAAGCAGCGCGCCCTTGGGGAGCTTCGCGCCGATGCCCGCGTACTTGCCGGGATTGTGGAGGAAGTCAACGACCTCGACTAACGACTCCTTCGCTTCGTCCTCACCCGCAACATCCTTGAAGGTAACGCCGGTCTCCTTCTGCACATAGACCTTGGCATTGCTCTTGCCAACGCCCATGGGACCGCCTGCGCCGCCGCCCATCTTGCGGAAAAACAGACCCATCAGACCCCAGATCAGAAGCACAGGCAGAACCACTGTGATCAGGAGCTCCAGCAGGAAGCCTCCTCCGGATACATCTCTCTCACCGCTTACGTGGTGCTCTTCCAGACGTGCTGTCAGGGTGTCCAGCTCCTCCATCATGGCGGTCACATAGGTCGAACGACCCTGCTGCAGTGCCATCAGGAGAGGATTGACGGTCTTATCATCCTGCTTGGGAACGTGCTTAAAGCCTTCCTTCAGGGTAACTGTGATCTCCTGGGTATCGGTGTTCACCTTCACCTTCTCGATCTTCTCCTCGTTCAGATCCTCGAGGAAGTCGGTGTAGCTCACCTTCTGCGCGTCCTTGGCGGAGCGGTATAAGGTGTTATAGAAGGTAAAGATCATCAGCAGCGTGAACACAGCCGCAAAGATCAGCATTTTGATATTGTTCTTCTTGGGATTCTGACCGTTGCCGTTCTCGCCGCCGTTATTACCGTTATTGCCGTTTCCACGGCTGTTATTATTGCCGCCGATGTCGAATCGGCTGATTAAATTCTTCATAATGACTCCGTTTCTTATGATTATAAAAGGTCTATTTTATTATAGAGAGAAGGGTGTTAGAAATCAATAGAGGAACTGTGAAAAAAAAGGGAGACATCTATAAAACTTTTCTAAATTACAAGGGGTTTTGCGATGATCCGCGCCCTGCGCCGGACAGGCAAAAAGATGCATCCTCACGCAGGAAGCTCCCGGACAAAAAAAACCCCGGGGCGAGCCTGTCACCCCGGGGGAGATCATATTCTCAAAAGTTGTAATGCAGTCAGTGGGCACTTGACCCATCATCCGTCATGCTGCCGCATTTTTCGGGCAGGCTCTTCGCCGTCGCTCTTCGGGTCCTAACCAAGCAGTCCCTCAAGCTTCTCTGCCAGCTCATCGCCGTCCACGAAGCCCACGATCCTCTCAACGACCTCGCCGCCCTTGAAAACCTGCATGTTGGGGATGTTGACCACGCGGTATTTCAGCGCCAGGTCCATGTTCTCGTCCACGTTGCACTTGCCGATCTTCAGCTTGCCGTCGAACTCCTCAGCGAGCTCGGAGAGAACGGGAGCCATCATCTTGCAGGGTCCGCACCAGTCCGCATAAAAATCCACCAGAACAGGCACTTCGCTCTTTAATACTTCCTCTTCAAAATTGTCAACTGTGATCTTGTACTCCATATGTTTCTCCTTTCCGCCGTCGGTCTATTCACCTTTTTCGCGATAAATAATGTATTTGTAGATAGGGTTGCCCATAGCAGAGAACTTCTCCTCGTACTCGGTCATGATATTGCCCTGCATCAGTTCCGCGTCTGCGTGCAGGTCTCTTGTGATCACCTTAGCCTTCCAGCCTGCGGGCTCGAGCTCCTCCACCGCAAACTCAAAGAGGTCGTGGTTGTCGGTCTTAAACTCAAGGATGCCGTCCTTTTTCAGGATCACATCGTAGCGGGCCAGGAACTCCTTTGAGGGCAGGCGACGCTTGGCGTGTCTGTCCTTGGGCCAGGGATCGGAGAAATTCAGGTAGATGCGGTCCACCTCACCCTCGCCGAACACCTTGGCGATGTCCTCCGCGTCCATGCGGATGAACTTTAAGTTGGGGAGTTCTTCCTCCTCCATCTTCTGGATGGCGCGCAGAAGAACGCTGGAATATTTTTCAATGCCCACATAGTTCACATCGGGGTTCTCTTTTGCCAGAGCGTGAATAAATTTGCCCTTGCCCATGCCGATCTCGATGCGGATGGGAGCGTCGTTGCCGAAGATCTCATGCCAGGTGCCGGGGCACTGTGTCAGGATCTCCTCCTTCACAACAAAGCGGCTGTCCGCGATCACTTCCCTGGAGCCTGTAATATTTCGAAGTCTCATAACTGTACCTTCTCTTTGCTATTTTTCTCCTAACAATGTACTTCATTTTATGAGGCTTGTCAAATTGCGCGGGAAGGACTCCCTCGGCGGAAGATCTGCTGCGTCTTCCCGCGGAGGAAGGTCTTCCGCATCTCTCCGCAGCGGAAGCGCTCCTTCTCCGACAAAAATTGTCAAAATTTCTTCTATGGTTTTCCCCAAAAATAGTGTATCATAAGAAAGAACCCAAATTTGAGCTATTATAAAGGTTAAACCTATGAAATCATACACTATGAAACGCGCGAAGAGATTCCTCTCTGCCGCGTGCGCGATCTATATGGCTTTTGCCTGCTCACTGAGCGTCTGCGCCGAAGCCACCAAGGAGGAGCGCTTAGAGCACAACCGCGGCCTCGCCATCGAATCCAACATGGTTCCCGGCTGGCCCGCAGGTCCCGTGGTCTCCGCCGAGTCCGCCATCCTCATGGAAGCCCAGACCGGCGTTATCCTCTATGAAAAAAATATCCACCAGAAGCAGTTCCCTGCAAGCACCACCAAGATCCTGACCACTCTGATCGCCGCCGAGGAGTGCGAACTGGACGAGATCGTCCACTTCTCCAGGGAGGCCGTCTACAGCATCCCCTACGACAGTTCCCACATCGCCATCGACGCAGGTGAGGAGCTCACCGTGGAGCAGTGCTTAAACGGTATCCTGATCCGCTCCGCCAACGAGGTGTCCGCGGCCATCGCCGAGCATGTGTCCGGCACCATGGATGCCTTCGCCGAGAAGATGAACGAGCGCGCGAAGGAGCTTGGCTGCATCGAGTCCCATTTTGTGAACCCCAACGGTCTGCCCAACGACGATCACTACACAAGCGCCTATGACCTTGCCATGATCGGCAGAGGATTTTTTGCAAACGACCTGCTCTGTAAGATCTCCACCACGCCCATGCTGCACATTCCGCCAAGCGATCATCAGCCCGACGATATCGTGGAGACCAACATGACCCAGCTCCTGCCCGGCAGAAAATACGCCTACGAGTATCTGGTCGGCTGTAAGACCGGCTACACCAACGTGGCCCGCAACTGTCTGGTGACCTGTGCCGAGAAGAACGGCATGAAGCTGATCTGCGTAGTTCTGAAGGACGAGAACCCCGAGCATTACGAGGACACCATCGCACTGTTCAACTACGGCTTCAGTAATTTCGACAAGATCAACATCGCCCGCAACGAGACCAAATACAACATCGAGAACACCGACCTGTTCTTCGACAACAACGAGATCTTCGGCAACAGCAAGCCCATCCTCTCCCTGAACAAAAACGACTGCGTGATCCTTCCCAAGACCGCCGATTTTGCGGACGCGGAGTCCACCATCTCCTACGATGATGCGGCCGAGGGCCAGATCGCGAAGATCAGCTACACCTACCACGGCGTCAACGTGGGAAGCGCGTCCTTAGACTTCTCCACCGCCAAGAACTCCGTCGCTCATTTCGAGTCCGTGGGGGATGAGGATACATCATCCGAGGTCACCGTTCCCGATAAAAGCGATGATAAAAAAGAAGACAAGCCCGCGAAAAAGCCCGGCAAAGAGCCCCTTGTGATCTTCATCAACATCGCCAAGGTCCTGCTCTGGGCCGCAGGAATCTTCGTCGCAGCGATCCTTCTGATGCTGCTCTACGCATTCTTAGTAAGGCATCATTTCCTGCCCGGTCCCAAGACCATCAAGCGAAGACGCGCCCAGCGCCGCAGGGAAGCAGCCGCAAAGAAGATGCGCCGCGCAGGTGTCCGTCAGGCCAGAAGAAGAGCAAAGCGAAGCCACAGAAATATCCGCTGATATGTCACGGGCAGCCGGCCACAGATGTGCTTCAAAGCCCCGCCCGCAGATGTGATTCGAGGTTGCTCCCGCAGACGTGATTCGAGGTCGCTCCCGCAGACGCGGCTCGAGGTTGCTCCCGCAGATGCGGCTCAAAGGATGCCCCGCCGGAGAGATCGGCGCGGACCCACATCCACTTTTTTATTCGTATACGCATAAAAACAGCGCCATGCAGATAAACTGCACGGCGCTTTCTTTTTGCGAAATAATTTAGTTGAATCTCTTCGCGTTTGCAAGGATTCCGTCTCTGGTGTAGAAGGGTGCATCCTTGGGAAGAGGGAAGGATACGCAGGTGCCGGTAAATGCGGACTGGTAGATGCCTGCGATGACTTCCATTGACAGACGGCCGTCGATACCGGTGCTGGTCTCAAGGTCGCTGCCCTGCTCGATGCAGGAGAGCACGTCATTGATCTGACCCGCATGCTCGATGTACTCAAGTGCGGGAAGCTTGTCGTGGATGTCCTCCATAGCCTGAACACCCTCGTGATTAGGCTCGGGGAAACCTGTGGGAAGTGCTCTGCTGGAGCTTGCCTGCCAGGGAGAAGAAAGATCTGCCTTGTCGCAGAAGAAGCTTAAGCTCTGACCTTCGCCGTGAGTTACAAGGGAGATCACCAGAGTGATCATAGCACCGTTCTCATAGGTGAAAACTGCGGTGCCCACATCCTCGGACTCGGAGTTGTCATGTGCCACATTGCCGAGAACCGCGGTGACGGTCTTGGGTGCGCCCATGATCCAGTTTAACAGATCGATCTGGTGAACCGCATGGTTCAGGGTGCAGCCGCCGCCCTCTCTCTCCCAGGTACCTCTCCACCACATGTCATAGTACTCGTGGCCTCTGTACCAGTAGGAGCGGATCAGTCCGGAGCGTACCTTGCCTGCTGCCTCATCGCGGATCATTTTCTTTAAGTCGGTGTTGCCCTGGGTATAACGGTTCTGCGCGATAACGCCCAGATAACAGCCGGTCTCCTCCTTGACCTTGAGCATCTCATCGCACTCCTCCAGGGAGGATGCCATGGGCTTCTCGGTCAGAACGTGCTTGCCTGCCAGCATGCATGCCTTGGCAGTGGGCGCGTGGGTGATGGGGGGAGTACAGATGCTGACAAGCTGAATGTCATCTCTTGAGAGCATCTCCTGATAGTCTGTATAAATTGTAATATCCTTAAGTTCGAAGCGATCTGCCAGCTCCTGCGCGCGCTCGGGTGCGATGTCGCACAGTGCGAGGATCTTGCAGCGCTCTCCGAATAACTTGTATGCTTTCACATGTCTCTCGGAAATCATGCCTGTTCCGATAATTGCTACACCGATCATATGCTGTCTCCTGTTCTGAAATGTCACGAGCTGCCCTTTCGGGTTCGCCCACCGATCATTTTAATTATACCAAATTATCCCGAAAAATAAAGGCATATATTGCTCACTTTTTCTCACTGCTCTATAATGTTTTTAAGAATCACCAACATGGGAGGACTACTATGAATATTCTGATCATCGGCGGAAGCGGCGGCTTAAGCGGCACTCTCGCCTCCATGGCAAAAGAGAAAAATGAGGTCTGGGCAGTGACCCGCGGCATTCGCCCCTTAGGTGAGGGCATCCACGCCATCACAGCCGACCGAAACGATACCGAAGGCTTTAAGGCAGCCGTTCTGGGCACAGGCCTTACCTGGGATGTGGTCTTTGACTGCATCTGCATGAATGAAAACCACGCAGCGCAGGATCTCGACGTGATCGCAAGGGTCACCAAGCGTCTTGTGGTGGTTTCCACCGACTCTGTTTACCACCACGCTCACAAGCGCACCCCTCAGAACGAGGAGGGTATTTTTGTTGAGGAGGAGGGCACTCCCGACAAGTGCAGCTACCCCGGCAACAAGCGCAGGATGGAGAAGGTCTTCGAGGCTTACTTTGCGGCACTGAAGGAGAACCCCGATCCCGACGCGATGAAGGTCACCCTCTTCCGTCCCGGCCATATCTACGGCCCCGGCTTCCTGCTCGGCTGCTTCCCGGAGCACGGCCGTCAGAAGGAGCTGCCCGATCTGATCTTAAAGGGCGAGCCCATCCGTCTGGTGGGCGCAGGTACCTACCTGACCCAACCTATTTTTGTGCGCGACTTATCCCGCGTTATGCTTGAATGCGTGGACAAGGAAGCATGCTTTCAGCAGATCTTCTGCATCGGCGGCCCCGAGGCTGTCATGAACCGCCGCTACTTCGAGATCATCGCCATGCACCTTGGCGTGAAGCTGAATCTTCAGGAGATCCCGGTGCTTGATTACCTTGACAAGCATCCCATCTATGCGGACAACTTAAATCACCGCATCTACGATCTGTCCAAGCTGCGCGCAACCGGCGTAAAGCTTCCCGACACTTCCTTAGAGGACGGCATCAAGATCCACTTACAGGCACTCGGCTACGACGTGTAACCTTTTGAACTTTACGAAAAAAACACCCTCTGCATTCCTGCAAAGGGTGTTTTTGATTGCTTATTTATTGTTTTTCTGGCTTGCCTTCTTTTTCTTGCTCACGGTCTTCGCGTACTCGCTCTGCTCGCGGATCGAATCGGCCTCGGTCTCATCGATGAACTTGGTGGTCTTCACAATGAAGGGAAGTCCCTCCTCGCTCTTCTTGATGCGGATCTTGCCCTTCAGATAACCGTGCTTGTCGCAGTAAGCAAGGCTGTAGTACTGCTTGCCGTTTAAAGAGAACCACTTGATCTTCTTGCGCAGATTGCGTCTGCAGATGTAACACCTGGTGGCAGATACATCATTGTCCGCGAAAGCGTCCGACTTGGTGGGAAACTCGCGGGAGATGTACTTGAAATAGGTGTCGTACTGCCTGCGGATCTCCTCCTCGCGCCTTGCGGGCACATGAAACAGATCGTAGGAGGTGTTTTCTGTGAGTTTCTCGTTGCCTGTACCGATCTTGGCAAAAACCTTGGCGGTATAGAAGGCATCCTCCAGCGCGCGGTGGAATCTGGCATCCTTGCGAAGGTCCAGCATGTCGACCACCGACTCAAGGGATCTTCTGGTCTTGCGCTCGTTGTTGTGGATGGCAAAAAGCTTCTGAATGTCCAGATACTCCAAAGGTCCGTTTCCCAGCGGCGCCATGCGGAAGTAACGCATATTCCGCTGAAGCTCCGTCAGATCCTGAGTGCTCCAGGTGCAGAAGATATGCTCTTCGGGTCCCACCCAGTCCAGGAAATCATTCATGGCCTCGGTAAAAGGCTTACCCGCATCCAGGTCCCGCATGCGAAGGTGCAGCAGACTGCCTGTGATATTATGCATCTTGCGGTAGACCTTGGGGCGGATCAGCTGGCTGAACTTGCCGGTGAGCTCGAAGCGGTCGTTCATTTTGACGGCGCCGATCTCAATGATCTCGAAGGGAAGACCCTCCACCTCTCTGCCGGGTTCGCCCTGGTTCCACTCCAGGTCCATTACAATGTAATTCATCTTAGTATGCTCTTCCCCAGTAAACCATCTTCTTGGCGGGTTTGCCGCAGCATACGCAGGTATCTGCGATGTGCTCCTGTTCGAAAGGCATGCAGCGGCTGGTTACGCTGAGACGCTCCTTGATCACGTCCTCACACTCTCTGTTGCCGCACCACATTGCCTTGACAAAACCGGACTTCTCGGTGAAGAGGTTTACAAACTCGTCCATGTTTGCAGCGGAGTAGGTATGCTCGTCTCTGTGAGCTCTTGCTCTCTCAAGCATCTCGGTCTGCATCTTCTCAAGAATCTCGCCTGCCTTAGCCTCAAGCTCGTCCAGAGCGACCTCGATCTTTTCTCTGGTGTCGCGTCGGCAGATCACGCACTTGCCTGCCTCGATATCCTTGGGACCGATCTCAACACGGATAGGATAACCGCGCATCTCAGCCTCTGCGAACTTGTAGCCGGGAGTCTTGTCGGAATCGTCGACCTTCACGCGGAAGTTCTTGCCGAGCATTTCCTTTAACTCGTATGCCTTGTCCAGAACGCCCTCCTTCTTCTGCATGATGGGAACGATGCAGATCTGAACGGGTGCAACCTTGGGAGGCATTACCAGACCTTCGTTGTCGCCGTGTACCATGATCATGGCACCGATCAGACGGGTGGTCATACCCCAGGAAGTCTGATGAACATATTTTAAGGTGTTGTCCTTGTCAGCATACTGGATGCCGAAAGCCTTGGCGAAACCGTCACCGAAGTTGTGGCTGGTACCGGACTGCAGAGCCTTGCCGTCGTGCATCAGTGCCTCGATGGTGTAGGTTGCAACAGCACCTGCGAACTTCTCCTTTTCGGTCTTCTGACCCTTGATCACGGGAATAGCGAGAACTTCCTCACAGAACTTTGCGTAAACGTTCAGCATCTGAATGGTTCTTGCCTCAGCATCCTCAGCGGTAGCGTGAGCGGTGTGACCCTCCTGCCATAAGAACTCTCTGGAGCGAAGGAAAGGTCTGGTCTCCTTCTCCCAGCGGACTACGGAGCACCACTGATTGTAGCCCTTGGGAAGGTCTCTGTAGGACTGGATATCATTTTTATAAAAATCACAGAATAAGGTCTCGGAAGTGGGACGTACGCAAAGTCTCTCCTGAAGGGGATTCAGACCGCCGTGGGTTACCCATGCAACCTCGGGAGCGAAGCCCTCAACGTGATCCTTCTCCTTCTGCAGGAGGGATTCGGGAATGAACATGGGCAGGTATACGTTCTCAACACCTGTCTCTTTGAATCTTGCGTCTAACTGCTTCTGGATCAGCTCCCAGATCGCATAGCCTGCAGGCTTGATGACCATGCAGCCCTTAACGCTTGTGTAGTCGATCAGTTCTGCCTTTTTAACGACGTCTGTGTACCACTGCGCGAAATCTTCCTCCATGGAGGTGATCGCTTCAACCATCTTCTTGTTGTCTGCCATTTGAAATTCCACCTTTCTTACCAATAAAAATAAAAAGAGCCTCAGATCCCTGCAAGGGACCGAAGGCTCGGCGGTACCACCCTAATTAATGCCCGAAGGCATTCAACTCAACTAAGCCCGTAACGCAGGCCTGCGCTGTACTTTCTACAGAGCTCCGAGGTAGGTTCCAGGGCCGCTGCACGAGAACCTCTCAGCCACGCGCATAAGACGCGTCACGTTCTCTCTCTGGGGTGCTTAAGCAATGTACTGATCCTCTTCATCGCCAAATTCAATATGTATGTTGATTGTATTGCATGGTTCCCTGTTTGTCAAGGCTTTTCCCCGGGGGGCTAACCCTTAAGAAGATTCAGGGCTCTGTCCGCTGCGAGACACTCGCCGCGCTCTCTGATGTAGGCGATCTCACCCTCGGTCACGCCTGCCATGGTGCCGTAGTCAAGAGCATTCAATGCCACACGTCCGGGCTGCGTCATATCGCCGTCCTCAGCGTATACACTCAGGTAGTAAGTGCCGTCCAGCACGTAGAGGTCGCTGTGGATCGAAAGGTCATCCGGCAGGGCTTTTGCCAGCGCAAAAACATCTCCGATGCCGTCAAAGGCAAAGACTGCCGCAGCGCCTGCTGCCTGCTTTAAGCCTTCGGGCTCCTTCCGCTTATCATCCTTAGCGGGCTTTTTCTTATCCGCAGCCTCATTCGGCTCGTCTGCCAAAAGATCCGGTTCGTCAGCCTGCTTCTCTGAAGGCTTCCCGCCGTTCTGCTCCGCATACTGCCTTCCCGCCATCCGGATGCCCTTGGTGATCATGTCCATGACATTCCGGATCGCTGCCGCCTGCTCCGGAGGCATACCCGCGAGGTGATCCTTCTCCGAGAAAGTGAGCAGCACACCCTGACCGGGCACAGCCATGATCTGCATCTCAAACACAAATCTGGGAGGCTTGTAGCCTACCTCCTCCGTGGCCTGCTCCATGATCTCATGCACCAGCTCCTTCGCACGGTCGCTCCTCTTAAGAAGATCCGAGATGCTCAGATCATGCTCTTCGAGTTCTTCCAGGCTCACAAAACAGGTTACGGTATTCTCATCCACACGTTCGATCTTCATCCGGTTCTCCTTTCCTGCGATTTTTTCCAAAACCATTGTATCACATTTTTTTCATGAAAAAAAGGGCATCTGCAATACAGACGCCCTTAGCATTTTTACATCCTTGGGATTATTCAGCTACGACCTTCTTAAGTCTTGCGTAGCGAGGCAGAGAGTACTCTCTCTTTAAGTCGGGCTCGCCCTGGATAAGAGGAAGAGCATAGTCGATGAACTCACGGGTCACGCCGTTGTGCTCTGCGTTGATCCACTCAAGGGGAATGGTCTTCTCGAAGTTAGCAACGGAGGAAAGAGGGAAGAGCTCGGTCTTGCAGGTGTACTTGCCGTCTACATACTCTCTTACATAACCAACAAGCATGCCGGTTGCGCCCTTAACAGCCTCGTTAACAGCAGCCTTACCTGCTGCAACTGCCTCTTCGATATCGGTGAGGGAGGTTGCGTGAGCTGCGCAGCGCTGAAGCAGATTCAGCTCGATGCCGCGAACCTTAGCGCCGTTGTGTGCCTTAACGGTCTCAGCAAGGTAGGAAGCAAGTCCGCCCAGCTGAACATGGCCGAAACCATCGGTTGCAGAAGTGGTTACTTCGGAAACGAAGCGGCCGTCTGCATAGTGGATACCCTCGGAAACAGCAACCAGAACGTTCTTCTTGGTCTTAGCCTGCTCGTCGATATCTGCTAAGAACTGATCCATGTCGAATGCAGTCTCGGGAAGGTAGATCAGGTCGGGACCGAAGCCGCTCTCGCCTGCAAGTGCGGAGCTTGCTGCAAGCCAGCCTGCATGTCTGCCCATGATCTCAACGATGGTAACAGTCTTGGTATCATATACATCGGTATCCTTCTTCAGCTCCATGCAGCAGGTTGCAATATACTTTGCAGCGCTTGCGAAGCCGGGGCAGTGGTCGGTGCCCATAAGGTCGTTGTCGATGGTCTTGGGAACACCGATAACGCGGCAGTCGTAACCAACGGACTCCATGTAACGGCTTACCTTGTTGCAGGTATCCATGGAATCGTTACCGCCGTTGTAGAAGAAGTAACGAACGTCATATTTCTTAAAGATCTCAAGAATACGCTTGTAATCGGTATCATCTACCTCGGGATCCTTCATCTTATATCTGCAGGAACCCAGCTCGGAAGAGGGAGTGTACTGTAAGAGCTCAAGCTCTGCGGGATCCTCCTCGTCCATGATGTAGAGAGTGTCGTTCAGTACGCCTGCGATACCGTAAGCTGCGCCGTAGACCTTGGTGATCTCACCTGCGTCAAGTGCTGCACGGATCACACCGTAAGCGCTGGCGTTGATTACTGCGGTAGGACCGCCGGACTGGCCGAAGATACAAGCGCCGATAAGTTTCTTTTCCATAATGTGCCTCCTATCTATCGTTTCAAACTAAATTATGTACAACTACAAAAAAAATGTTGTTTTTAAGCCAAATTAAGGATATAATATTAGCGTCCGTTTGTAAATAAAAAATTCAAAATATTACGGAGGATTTTTCAATGGCAATTGTTACAACAAAAGAAATGTTTAAGAAGGCTTATGACGGCGGCTACGCTGTTGGTGCTTTCAATGTAAACAACATGGAGATCATCCAGGGTATCACCGAGGCTGCTAAGGAGCTGAACTCCCCCCTGATCCTTCAGGTATCCAAGGGCGCTCGCGCTTACGCTAACCACACCTACCTCATGAAGCTGGTTGAGGCAGCTTCCGAGGAGACCGGTCTTCCCATCGCTCTTCATCTTGATCACGGTGACAGCTTCGAGCTTTGTAAGTCCTGCATCGACGGCGGTTTCACTTCCGTTATGATCGACGCTTCTTCCAAGCCTTTCGAAGAGAACATCGCTCTTACCCGTAAGGTAGTAGAGTACGCTCATGACCACGGCGTTGTAGTTGAGGCAGAGCTCGGTACCCTTGCAGGTGTTGAGGACGAAGTTAGCGTATCTGCAGAAGACAGCTCCTACACCCGTCCCGATGACGTTCAGGAGTTCGTAGAGAGTACCGGTTGTGACTCCCTCGCAATCGCAATCGGTACTTCCCACGGTGCATTCAAGTTCAAGCCCGGCACCCAGCCTCAGCTTCGTTTCGACATCCTTGAGGAGGGTGCAGCTCGTCTTCCTCAGTTCCCTATCGTTCTTCACGGCGCATCTTCTGTTCCTCAGGAGTTCGTTAAGATGATCAACGTGTTCGGCGGCAACATGCCCGGTGCTATCGGCGTTCCCGAGGATCAGTTTCGTAAGGCTGCTTCCCTGGCTGTATGTAAGATCAACATCGACTCCGATATCCGTCTTGCTATGACCGCAAGCGTTCGTAAGTACTTAATCGAGCATCCCGATCATTTCGATCCTCGTCAGTACTTAAAGCCCGCTCGTACCGCTGTTAAGGATATGGTAGCTCACAAGATCGTTGACGTTCTTGGCTGCAACGGCAAGGCTTAATCTCCGAAACATATACGAAATAAACTTAACGCCCATCGGCTTTTGCCGGTGGGCGTTTTTCATGCACGCTTACCCTCTCATGCCGGCGCCGCGCGTGCGATGCATCTTCCGCAGGCATTTTCCCGCGGCGCGCGCGCTTTTTACATGGTACTCTTACTTTTTTTATGATAAAATACATTCAAAGCATTTCCCGCACTGCGGAAAAACAAGGAGGCCTACCATGAAACAGCAGATCTTTACCAACGAAGTCATCATCTCCTGGCTTCAGTATTACGCACAGAATACAACTTTAGACCTTGAGCATGTCAAGATCATTGACATCACCCGCAAAAACAAGAATGTCATCCCCACCGTAGAGTCCCACAAGACGACTCTGGTGTTCACCAACGCCGGCATCGACGATATTTTTTACCGCCTGTGGACCGCAGGACTCGGCGACTGTGAGGTCTGGTACAATGAGGGCTCCGATCCTTCCGGCCCCATCCTTCACCAGCCCGTGCGCGATATGATCGACCGCGGCATCAACGCATCCGCAGGTATGCTGATCATCAATCCCTCTGCACGCAACACCTCCCGCATCGGCTTGAACAACGGCATGTTCCAGCGCGGCAGCATCCAGTATGTCGGAAGCGATATCCGCGCCGTGATCCTTTACAAAATGCAGATCGCTCCCCAGGACGACATCTGCGTGATCGGCGGCGAGAGCATCGCCATCGAGGCAGCGCTGACCGCTCCCGAGGGCTCCATCATCGCAGTGGAATACTCAGGCGCCGACAGAGCGACCCTTGAGGACAATGTTGCTCATTTCGATCTTCAGAATATCTCCATCATTGACCGCGTAAACGACGAGACCATGAAGGATCTTCCCGTTCCCGGACTGGTATTTATGGTGGCAAGCGCAAGCACCGAGCAGGAGCTTGGCTGCCTGACCAAATTAAATCCCGCTCTGCGCGCAGTGATCTACACCCTTGATTTCAAGACCGCAGCTTCCCTGCCCGACACCTTGAAGGACATGGGCTTTGCGGACATCGACGTGATCCAGATCTCCGTCTCCAAATTAAGCAGCAACGGCAGCTTCAAGCAGCAGCCCGCTCCCTGGATCATCACCGCCCACAGAGAGGCATAACAGGAGGTTCCACTATGCTATATATCATGCGGCATGGCAGGACTGCCTGGAACGACCTCGGCAAGCTGCAGGGCCGTACCGACATTCCCTTAAACGAAGAGGGCCGCAAAATGGCCATGGCGGCGTGCGCAGAGTATGCCGATGTCCATTTTGACGTCTGCTACTGCTCCCCTCTTGTGAGAGCAAAAGAGACTGCCGAGCTTGTGCTGGCAGGCAGAGACGTGCCCATTATTCCTGACGAGCGCCTGGCAGAAATGTCCTTCGGCGACTCCGAGGGCATGCCCTACAGTTTTTACTCCCAGGGCGCGCCCATCAATCTGATCTTCCAGCATCCCGAGGACTACCACGAGTCCATCGGCGGCTCCGAGACCTTTGAGGAACTGTTCGCCCGCACCGGTAAGTTCTTGCGTGAGATCGCCCTGCCCCTGTGCGAAGAGGGCAAGGACGTGCTCATCGTCGGCCACGGCGCCATGAACTGCGGCATCATCACCCAGATCCGCGCTCTTCCCGTCAAGGACTTCTGGACCGCAGGCATCGAAAACTGCAAGCTGATCCGGCTGCTGTAATGCTCGGGCTGCACAGGCAGACATCCCTGAGACAGATGCGGTGCCACAGGCCGCAGGCGACTGCCTGCAAATCGGGCAGCACATTCAATACATCATGAGGAAATGACCATGACACAAACTCCCTTCGACAGCATCATTTTTGATGTGGACGGAACCATGTGGGACTCCACCGACCTGGTGGCGGTCTCCTACAATACGATCTTCGAACAGGAAGGTCTGCCTGTGAGAGTTACCGCAGACGACCTGAAAAAATTATTCGGCAAGCCCATGGACGTGATCTTCCGCACTCTTTTGCCCCGGGAGACTCCCGAAAGATGCGCCGCTCTTGCGCAGGCGGCCATGGACCGCGAGAACGAGGACCTGAAGGTCACCTCGGGCGTTTTTTATGAGGGATTTCTCGAGACTGCCAAGGCGCTCTCCGAGAAATATCCCCTCTTTATCGTGAGCAACTGCCAGTGCGGCTACATCGAAGAGGTGCTGCGCCACGGCAAGCTTGAAGGCATCATTACAGATCACCTCTGCTTCGGCGAGACCGGAACCAGCAAGGGCCGGACCATCCGCACTTTGATGGAGCGCCACGGCCTGACAAAGTCCGTTTATGTAGGCGATGTGCAGGGCGACGCCGACGCATGCGTCGAGGCAGACATCCCCATCATCTACTGCGCCTACGGCTTCGGCACCATCCGCGAGCCCTACGCGACGGTCGATTCACCGGCGGGGCTGCTTGAGATCCTGTAGTATACAAAAGGAGAGATTACCATGAAAAAGAAGCTACTGGCTGCAATTCTTGCAGCGACCATGATCTTTTCGCTCACTGCCTGCAGCGGCAAGCCCGATGCATCCGAAGAGACCCCTGTCGAGGATGTCTCCGGCATCATCGAAGAGCCTGCATCTTTGGAGAATACCCCCTCCGCGGCCAGGTACCTGGCTTTTATGAGCGGCGACGAGCGTCTTTACGGAGACCTGTCCAAGGTTCCCGGCTACTATGATTTTGACAAAAACATCGAAGTGCCCCTGATGGAGGCAGGCTACGATTATGATATTCTGGATTTCTTAAACCGCATCGTCGAGTGCGGCAGAGAGGATGTGGATCTCACCGGCATCAACAGCGTGCAGTACGCGCTTGTGGACTGCGGTGACGACGGCGAGCCCGAACTCCTTGTCTATGTCAGCGCCTCCGCACAGTACGGAGAGGGCTACAGCCATCAGTACCTGATCAAAAATATCGACGACAAGCTGCAGCTTCTGTATCGTTTTGAGAACTTCTCACGAAGCATGAACTACTTGGCCAACACCAAGGGCCTTGTCTACTACGGCGGCAGCAGCGGCGCAGCCAGCTGGTACGATTCCTACTACTATATCAATGCCGAGGGCGAGAAGAGCTTCCTGTACTCCGCTGATTTTGAATTCGGCATGGGCAAATATTTCGGCGGACTTGGCGGCATCTTCGAGGTCTATGAAAAATACGCGGACGAGATCGACGACATGTGGTGCCTCACCGGCTACCGCTTCAAGGAAGCCGATCCCGATGAGCCCTACGAGCAGACTCTTGCAGAGACCT
>JAZULD010000182.1:0-12225 GCA_045643625.1 Acetatifactor sp.
GCATTACTGACAGCACTGGGTGCTGCGCAGTAATGCGCTTTTTTATTGCCCGGACTTTTTTAGCGCAAAAAAACGCCATCCATTTCCCTGAAGGAAGTGGGATGGCGTTATTCATTCGGTTGAAATTGTTGGGGGCTCGGAGCGCCCGGATTCGCTTTGAATCGTGATGGCGCGGGACGTATCCTACGCCTCAGTCAGCTCGCGCACGACCTTGGTGAGCACCTCGAAGTAATTCTCGAAGGTCTTGCGGCAGCAGCCGGGATCTTTGATCTTGATGCCTTCGGCGCGAAGACCGATGAGGGAGAAGCCCATGGCCATGCGGTGGTCATCGTAGGTCTCGACCTCGCAGGGAGCGGGACTTCCGGGATAGATGGTCACGGAAGAATCTGTGGTCTCACAGCGAATGCCCATGCGGGACAGCTCGGTGACGATGGCATTTAAGCGGTCGCTCTCCTGGAAGCGGATGTGTCCGATGCCTGTGATGGTGGTGGGACCCTGTGCAAAAGGCGCGATGGCGGCCAGAGTGATGGCCTGATCGGAGCATGCCGACATATCGACGGTGATGCCGGGGTAGGTGCCGCTTGCGGGAGGAGTTAAGATCACGCCTTCCTCGGTATCCCGGGCGGTGCAACCAAGCTTTTCAAGGATGCGGATGAATTCCACATCGCCCTGCAGGGACTGAAGATGCACATTGCGGACCAGCACGGGGATGTTCAGAAGGGGTGCCATCGCATAGAAGTAAGCCGCTGCGGATGCATCGGGCTCGATGGCATAGTCCATTGCCAGATAGTGCTGACCTTTGGCGGTCACAAAAAGGTCTGAGGAGACGCGGTCAGCCTTCACGCCGAACTGCTCCATCATGCGGACGGTCATCTCGATGTACGCCATGCCGTGGGTGCCCTCCACGCGGACGGTAAAGTCCTCGGGACATAAGCAGGAGGCGATCAGCAGTGCGCTTAAGAACTGACTGCTGTGACCGATGTCAACGCTGATATCATTTTTGGCAAAGCCGTGGCTTACAAGAGTAAAGGGGAAAAATCCCTCGCGTTCGGAGTCGTCATAGAGGATCTCGCAGCCAAGCTCCTTTAAGGAGGTGAGCAGGGGCGCCATGGGACGCTTGCGCATCTGGGGGGAGGCATCCATGTGATAGGTGCCCTCGGAGACGCCGAGGTATGCGGTCAGGAAACGGGCCGCAGTGCCTGCGCTTCCCACGTACTGGGAAGCTTCTTTTAAGGGAACGCTGCCGCCGTGACCGGTGACGCGGATGGTGTGATTCTCCTCGTCGACCTCGGTCTCAAAGCCCAGATCCTCCACGCACTTTAAGAAATGGCGGGAATCGTCGCTGAAGAGCACATTGTTAAGGGTCGAGGTGCCGTCTGCCAGGGTCGCCAGCAGAAGAGCGCGGTTGGTGATGCTCTTGGAGCCGGGAACAAGCGCGGTCAGAGGCGCATTATGAAATGATTCGCGCCTGATGTCATCGTAGACATTGGGGACGCGGAAGATATTTTTGTCTGCATCAAAAAATTCTGTGTTCATGTGGGATATCCTTTCTGTCACATCCTCTTCAATATCTCACAACGGGCGCCAAAAGTCAAACGAAGGCCCTGCGAAAAACATCTTGACGCAGAAGTGCTTTCCGCGTTAACATAAGCAAAGATATCCTATCAAATTAGTAGGAATGGAAAGGGGGATGCCGGGTGAAGATTTCGACCAGAGGAAGATATGCTTTAAAGATCATGATGGATCTGGCGGCCAACAATACGGGAGAATGCATTAAGGTCAAGGAGATCTCCGAAAGACAGGGCGTCTCCGAGAAATATCTGGAGCAGATCATCTCCGTGCTCAACAAGGCAGGTTTTGTCAACAGTGTCCGCGGCGCGCAGGGCGGTTACCGCCTGGCACGCGATCCCGAGACCTACACCGTCGGAAGCATTCTCCGCCTTACCGAGGGCTCTCTGGCACCTGTGGCGTGCCTTGATGAGAGCAGTGATTTCTGCGATCACATCGACAGCTGCGATACCCTTTTTATCTGGAAGGATGTGCTGGATGCCGTGAACAAGGTAGTCGACGGTGTGACCCTGAAAGACCTGGTTGACAGAAGCAAGAAGAGCGCCGAGGAGCGAAAGGCAAGAGCGGCAGCGAAGGCGCAGGAAGCGTAAGAGGCGAAGAATAAGGCGCCCGGAAGCTTGGGCATCCGGACCGATTGAAATTAAGAACATAAAAAAAGGGACTCCCATGAAGGGGGTCCCTTTTTTGCTGCATTTGCCTGCGGGGCGGATATGCGGGGGTGGCGGGCAGAAGGTTTTCTCCCGAAAAAAAGACAGCCGATCTTACTCGACTGTCTGGAATGCACAAAAGGTATTGCGGATCGTTACGGTGTCGACGAGCTGTCGGCCCTCGGGAACGATGCGGTAGAGTTCGATGGTGCCGATGCCGCTGCCGCCTGCGTACAGGGGACGTCTGCGGACCGTGCCGTCGGGAGTCTCATACATTAAGGGAAGCATGTCGTCCTTCAGACAGTTGACGGAGATCTTCACAAGCGCCTTCCTGTTCTGGGCTTTGACATGCCAGATGAAGCGCTTGTTGGTGGATTTCACCTTCCATCTGCTGCGGGAGAAGAGCTTCGGGCGTGCGAAGGAGAACTCGTAGTCCTCGCCGGTGTATGTGAACTGAAGCATCAGCTTGGGCTTTAAGGGAAGGAACAGCAGTCTGGGACAGCAGCCCTCCACAGCCAGTGCGGAATAGTTCAGGGGTTTGCCGGTGCGTTCGCTTACGAGGTCACAGGATGCAAGCTGCAGCCAGGGGCGGTTATAACTTCTGCCCCAGTGCTTGTCTGCGTAGCCATAGCACTCTGAGGGGGTTACCTCGTAGGCGGTACCGTTTAAGATGACGCTGCCACTGTAGGCAGTGCGTATGCCTTCTCCATGCCAGAAGGTGTCCAGTGCGTTCATGGCGCAGGCCAGAGGGCCGCAGATCGGTCCGGTGTGGAAGGCCAGGGTCTTGCACACCTCCAGATCCCATTCCATGGTGCCGGCATCGCTCATGAGGAAGGGGTGAGACGCCTCCTGGGAGGAGACATCTACATAGCCCGCGATGCGGTTCTCACTGTAGACACAGTCGCCGACCTGCATGTAAAGAGGCTTGAAGGCCGTTCTCAATGCGCTGGTCGGATAGTACGCATGAAGCTGCAATCCCTCGTCGGAGCCGTCCGGAAAAACGCCGGCCTTGATCATCACGTAGGAAGGCTTCTCGCCCTGTTTTTTGTGCAGGGGATGTCTTGTGAGGATGGCCCGGGAGCCGCCGAGGGCAGGATTCATGATCAGGTATTCAACGAAGAAGGTACGCGCCTCACCGGTATCCACAGACACGCCGCGGAAGGAATGCCACCAGCGCATATAGCCCCTCTTGGCAAGGGGACCGCGCAGCATATATGCATTTCTTAAGGCATCGGATCGGTTCATAGTCTTCCTCTTTCGGGCCACTTGCGCGAAGCACAGCACTTCTGCAACATTTCGTGGTCGTTAAAAATATTATACCACTACATGTTGTGTATGACAATAGTGTCGCATAAAAAAAGTTAGACAGAAAAACGGGATTATAGTATAATTTTTTGTATGATTTTGTGCCCTCTTTTTCACCGCATATATGCCCTGCAGAAAGGGCTTACGATAATCCAAAATGAGAGGGACGGAAGGAAGAAAAATATGAATCCGGAGAAATTCAGCAAGCCCCTGGAGCTTAAAGATGTCAAGATCTGTGACGCGTTCTGGGGCGGAAAACAGGAACTGGTACGAACAGAAGTGATCCCCTATCAGTGGGAGGCTCTGAACGACAGAGTGGAGGGCGCGGCGCCCAGCTACTGCATGCGCAATTTTAAGAATGCGGGCAGGATCCTCGAGGAGCAGAGAAAGGGTATCTTTATCGACCCCAAGGACAGACCCGGGGAGGAGGGCTTTGACGGCTTCGTCTTCCAGGACAGCGATTTTGCCAAGTGGATCGAGGCAGTGGGCTACTCACTGGTGAACCACCCCGACAAGGAGCTTGAGGCTGTGGCTGACGGCGCCATCGATATCGTATGCGCGGCACAGGCCGACAACGGTTATCTGGACACTTTTTATATCATCAACGGCATGGACGGAATCTTTAAGAATCTGAAGGACAGACACGAACTGTACTGCTTCGGACATCTGCTTGAGGGCGCCATCGCTTACTATCAGGCCACCGGCAAGGATAAACTCTTAAAGGCGGCCATGCGCTACGGCGTGTTCGTAAGCACCTGCTTCGGACCCGAGGAGGGCAAGCTTAAAGGTTATCCAGGACATGAGATCGCAGAGATGGCACTGGCACGTCTCTATGAGCTGACCGGCGAGAAGAGCTATCTGGACCTCAGCTGCTTCTTCCTGAATATGCGCGGCACCGATCCCAATTATTTCGTGAACGAAGAGAAGAGAAACGCGGAGAACGACAAGCGCTCCATGCGCCCCGTGGATCTTCACTATCATCAGGCGCACATGCCCGTCCGCGCACAGCGCGAGGCAGTGGGTCATGCGGTTCGCGCGGTCTACCTCTACAGCGGCATGGCTGACGTGGCAAGACTGACCCTGGATGAGGAGATGCTTGAGGCTTGCCGGGGCATCTGGGAGAGCATCGTCAACGAGAAACTCTACATCACCGGCGGTATCGGCGGAACCAGACTGGGAGAGGCTTTCTCCTTCCCCTACGATCTTCCCAACGACACCGCATATTCCGAGACCTGTGCGGCTATCGGACTGGTGTTTTTTGCAAGAAGAATGCTGCAGATCGCAGCTAAGAATGAGTACGCGGATGTAATGGAGCAGGCTCTCTACAACACCGTTCTGGCAGGTATGGCCTTAGACGGCAAGAGCTTCTTCTACGTAAATCCTCTTGAGGTGCTGCCCATCGCAAGCGCAAGAGACGGACGCAAGGCACATGTTAAGAGCGTGCGCCAGAAGTGGTTCGGCTGCGCATGCTGTCCTCCCAACATCGCAAGACTGGTGAGCTCCGTTGGCTCCTACGCATACACTGAGAACGAGACCACTCTTTTCACTCATCTCTACATGGGCGGCAGCCTGAAAAAACAGTTCGCAGACGGCGAGATGCGCCTTGTCTCAAAGAGCGACCTGCCCTTTGACGGAACCTACAGCGTAAAGCTCAACTGCGAGAAGCCCTGCGCCGGCACACTTGCATTCCGTATCCCCGGCTGGTGCGGAAAGACAACTCTTACTCTCACAAGAGGCGGCAGCAGCGCAAAGTTATCCGTTGACAACAAGGGCAATATCCTTGCAGGCGACTTAAAGGCAGAGCTTATCGACGGTTATCTCTATCTGACCGACACCTGGCAGGACGGCGATGCGATCGATATGGATTTTGCTATGGAGGTGCGCGTGCTTCAGGCCAACACCAGAGTCCGCGAGGACATGGGCAAGATCGCCTTCATGAGAGGTCCTGTCTGCTACTGCTTCGAGGAAGCCGACAACGGAAGCGACCTGCATCTGTTAAGAGCCGATGCAAAGGCTGTTCTTGCGGGTGATTTTACCATCGAGAAGGATTCCTCCCTGGAGAAAAATATGGCAGTCATCAAGCTGCCCGGCTTCAGAAGAGCAAAGACCGATGCGAAGGCTCTCTACACCGCTTTTACAGGCACTGCCGACAAAGAAGAAAGCCCCTGTACGCTCACTCTGGTTCCCTACAGCGTATGGAACAACAGAGGTGAGGGCGAGATGACTGTCTGGATCGGTGTATAATGCGCCCGAAACAGCGGTCTTTACGCATTTCCCACTTGATTTTTTGCATATTTCAAAGTATGATTGAATTAGCGTGCTATGCACAAATAAACAGATACGAATTATCAGAAGGAGGTAACACATGTTTTATATCGGTGTCGATCTTGGAACAAGCGCAGTTAAGCTGCTTTTAATGGACAGCGAAGGTAAAATCGTGAATATCGTTTCTAAGGAGTACCCTTTATATTTTCCTCATCCCGGTTGGTCAGAGCAGAAGCCTGAAGACTGGTATGAGCAGACCATGGCAGGTATCAAGGAGCTGATCGCAGACGTTGACAAGAGTCAGGTTGCAGGTATCAGTTTCGGCGGCCAGATGCACGGTCTTGTTATTTTGGATAAGGATGACAATGTTATCCGTCCCGCTATTCTCTGGAATGACGGCAGAACCACTGAGGAGTGTGATTACCTGAACAATGTGATCGGTAAGGATAAGCTTTCCGAGTACACCGCTAACATCTCCTTCACCGGATTTACCGCACCCAAGATCCTTTGGGTCAAGAACAAGGAGCCTGAGAATTTCGCTAAGATCGAGAAGATCATGCTTCCCAAGGACTATATCGCTTACAAGCTGACCGGCGTACATTGTACCGATGTATCCGATGCTTCCGGTATGCTCCTCTTCGACGTTAAGAATCGTAAGTGGTCCCAGGAAATGTGCGACATCTGCTGCATTTCCATGGATAAGCTCGCAACCTGCTACGAGAGCTATGAGGCAGTCGGCAAGGTTCTTCCCGAGATCGCAGCTGAGCTCGGTCTCTCCGACAACGTAGTAGTAGCTGCAGGCGCAGGCGACAACGCTGCAGCTGCAGTAGGTACCGGTACCGTAGGCGACAATATGTGTAATATTTCCCTGGGCACCAGCGGCACCATCTTCATTTCTTCCAAGAACTTCGGCGTTGACAAGTTCAATGCACTTCACTCTTTCGCACATGCAGACGGCAAGTACCATCTCATGGGCTGCATGCTGAGCGCAGCAAGCTGCAACAAGTGGTGGATGGATGACATCGTAGGCACCAAGGATTATGTTGCAGAGCAGAAGGCAATCGAGAAGCTTGGTGAGAACCACGTTTACTATCTGCCTTACCTGATGGGTGAGCGTTCTCCTCTGAACGATCCCAACGCAAGAGCTACCTTCATCGGTATGACCATGGACACCACCAGAGCAGACATGACTCAGGCAGTTCTCGAGGGCGTTACCTTTGCACTTCGTGATTCCCTTGAAGTTGCCAAGGCACTCGGCATCAACCTTGAGCGCACCAAGATCTGCGGCGGCGGCGCTAAGAGCCCTCTGTGGAAGAAGATGGTAGCTAATATCCTGAACCTTAAGGTTGACGTTATCGAGAGCGAGGAAGGTCCCGCACTCGGCGGCGCTATGCTGGCAGCAGTTGCATGCGGCGAGTACGCAAGCGTAGAAGAGATCGCAGCTAAGGTCGTTAAGATCGTTGACACCGTTGAGCCCGATCCCGAGCTGGTAGCTAAGTATGAAGAGCGTTATGCACAGTTCAAGGAGATCTATCCTGCATGCAAGAAGCTTTTCGAGATCATTACCAAATAATAATCGAAAGGAAGAACAGACATGAAAGTATTATCTATCAAAGATCCCGCTTTCCGTAAGTACGGCCGTGAGGTTACCAACGTTGATTTTACCGAGCTGGTAGAAGCAATGAAGAAGACCCCCCTTCCCGAAGGTGTTATCTATGAGCCCAGCATTCCCGAGCTCGAGGCACTTCCCGTTATGAAGGCACTCACCGACATCACCTACGGCGAGACTCCCATTCAGATCGGTTACTGCAACGGTCACAACGTAATGCTCAACGCTCTCGAGTACCACAGAGGTTCCGAGATCAACGTAGCTGCTACCGACGCTATCCTTATGCTGGGTCTCCAGCAGGATATCGAGGATGACTTCACCTACGACACTTCCAAGGTTGAGGCATTCTTAGTACCCGCAGGCGTTGCTGTAGAAGTATACGCTACCACCCTTCACTATGCTCCCTGCAGCGTAGACGGCAAGGGCTTCCAGGTTTCCATCGTTCTGCCCAGAGGTACCAACTATCCTCTCGCAGCTCCTCACGCTAAGCTCAATGCTGACGGCACCGCTCCCAACGAGGACGCTCTGATCACCGCAACCAACAAGTGGCTCATCGGCCATGCAGAGGGCGGTCTTGACGAGGGCAGCTTCCTTGGTCTTCGCGGCAAGAACTTAAACGTTACCGAATAATCGGTTCCAAATCAGTTGCTGACGGGTCGTCAGGCTTGACGGCCCGTGCATATAAGCCGGTCCCCGGCAAACTTTTTTAAAAAAAAGCATAATTTTTTAAGGAGGATCTACACATGAACAATTTACCTGTTGTTAAACTTGGTATTATTGCTGTTAGCCGTGACTGCTTCCCTATCGTTCTTTCCGAGAAGCGCCGCGCAGCTATCAAGGCAGCTTATAAGGGAGACCTTTATGAGTGCCCCGTAACCGTAGAGAACGAGCTCGACATGCTCAAGGCAGTAGAAGATGTTAAGAACGCTGAGTGTAACGCACTCGTTGTTTTCCTTGGCTACTTCGGTCCTGAGACTCCCGAGACCCTGATCGCTAAGAACTTCGACGGTCCCTGCATGTTCGTTGCAGCAGCTGAAGGCGACGGCGACATGATCAACGGCCGTGGCGATGCTTACTGCGGTATGCTGAACTGCTCTTACAACCTTGGCATGCGTCATCTCAAGGGTTACATCCCTGAGTATCCTATCGGCAATGCTGATGAGATCGCTAAGATGATCGGTGACTTCGCTCCCATCGCTCGCGCTATCATCGGTGTTAAGAATCTGAAGATCATTACCTTCGGTCCTCGTCCTCAGGACCTCTTCGCTTGTAACGCACACATCAAGGGCCTTTACGAGTTAGGTGTTGAGGTTGAAGAGAACTCCGAGCTTGATCTGCTTGTAGCTTACAAGGAGCACGAGAACGATCCTCGTATCCCTGAGGTTTGTGCAGATATGGCTAAGGAAATGGGCGAAGGCAAGTACTATGAAGACTTAAATGCTCGTATGGCACAGTTCGAGCTTACTCTTCTTGACTGGGCTGAGGCTCACAAGGGTTCCCGCAAGTATGTTGCATTTGCTGACAAGTGCTGGCCTGCATTCCCTTCACAGTTCGGTTTCGAGCCTTGCTACGTTAACAGCCGTCTTGCAAGCCGCGGTATTCCCGTATCTTGCGAAGTTGATATCTACGGCGCACTGAGCGAGTACATCGGTCTCTGCGTATCCGAGGATGCTGTTACCCTGCTTGACATCAACAACTCCGTTCCCGAGTACATCTACGACGCTAGCATCAAGGGCAAGTATGATTACACCCTTACCGATACTTTCATGGGCTTCCACTGCGGTAACACTCCTTCCTGCAAGATGTGCGCAGACCGTGCAGTTAAGTATCAGCTGATCCAGCATCGTCTCCTTGAGCCCGAAGGAAGTGATCCTGACTTCACTCGTGGTACTCTTGAGGGCGACATCGCAGCAAGTGACATCACCTTCTATCGTCTGCAGTGCAACAGCGAGGGTGAGCTTGTTTCCTACATCGCAGAGGGCGAGATCCTCGACGTTCCTACCCAGTCCTTCGGTGGTATCGGTATCTTCGCTATTAAGGATATGGGTCGCTTCTATCGCCACGTACTGGTTGAGAAGAGATATCCTCATCACGGCGCAGTAGCTTTCGGTCACTACGGAAAGCTCCTCTTCGAAGTATTCAAGTTCCTTGGAATTAAGGATATTGCATTCAATCATCCTTCTTACCTTCCTTACCCTACCGAGAATCCTTTCATGTAATTCATGACAGGCTCCTGCGGGTAACGCTTGAGTAAAAATATGAAGCCCGTCGGTCGTATGGCCGGCGGGCTTTTTGTGTGCGGGCTTTTTTTCGTGCGCGATTTTTTGCGCACGATTTTTTTGCGCGAGGGGGCTCGTGTGCGCGAACCCGGCGTGCGCAGGCAGTACATTTTTCGGACTGTAAAGTACTTTTTTTAATCAAAATAGTCCATTGCTTTTAAGGGACCGTATCGGTATACTCGATATGATTTGGCGGGAGCGCCCCGCCGTTTTTTGAGGTGACGATTCTATGGTAAAGGATATGACCAAAGGCTCCCCCATGAGACTTATCTTAGGTTTCGCGGTGCCTTTGCTGTTCGGAAATCTGTTTCAGCAGTTATATAATGTGGTGGACACCATCATCGTGGGCCGAATCTTAGGCTACGAGGATCTGGCGGCGGTGGGCTCTACCGGCGCGGTACACTTCCTGATCATCGGCTTCTGCATCGGCGTGTGCAACGGTTTTGCCATCCCCATATCCCACAAATTCGGCGCGAAGGACTATGAGAGCCTGCGCAGATACGTGGCCAATTCCGCATGGCTGTGCATGATCTTTGCTTTTTCCATGGCGGTGCTGACCTATATTTTCTGCCGTGACATTCTGGTGCTTATGCTGACTCCCGCGGAGATCATCGACGGTGCCTACAACTATATCCGCATTATTTTCATCGGAATTCCGGTGACTTATCTCTATAATATGACGTCCGCTGTGATCCGAGCGCTGGGCGACAGCAAGACCCCCGTCATGTTCCTGCTGATGTCTTCCGTGATGAACATCGGACTGGACCTGTTCTTCATTCTGGTGCTCCACACCGGTGTGGGCGGCGCAGCATGGGCGACTGTCATCGCGCAGCTGATCGCAGGTCTGGCCTGCCTGATCTTCATGATCCGCAGATACGAGCTTCTGCACATCAGACAGGGCGAGTGGAAGGTGCGAGGCGATATCATGGGCAATCTCTGCTCCATGGGCGTTCCCATGGGTCTGCAGTACACCATCACAGCAGTGGGTGCTGTAGTTCTTCAGGCTGCAACCAACACTCTGGGCGCAGTTATGGTAGCGGCAGTCACCGCGGGCAACCGTATCAGCGGCTTCCTGGCATGTCCCATCGACGCAATGGGTTCCACCATGGCGACTTACGGCGGTCAGAACGTTGGCGCGGGCAAATTGTCGAGAACCGGAGAGGGCTTAAGAGCCTGCGTGATCCTGGGTGCCTGCTATTCCGTTATCGCATTCCTTTTCAGCGTCTTTCTGGGCAAGCATATGGCAGCCCTGTTCGTCGGCGCTGACGCTGTGGACATCATCAGTAATGTCAGAATGTTCCTGATCATTTATACGATCTTTTACTTCCCGCTGGCACTGGTCAACATCGTCCGCTTCCTGATCCAGGGCATGGGCTTCCCCACCTTTGCGATCCTTGCAGGCGTGTTTGAGATGGTGGCAAGAACTCTGACCGGTATCATTCTGGTTCCCGCATTCGGTTTTATCGGTGCAGCTCTCGGCGGTCCCATCGCCTGGGTTGCAGCCGACATTTTCCTGATTCCCGCTTACTTCCATGTAAGGAATGTGCTCAGGAGAAGGATGGGAGAGGACAAGATCGTCGAATAGTCATTCTCTATGAAGAGGCCGAGAGAGCCCTGCGCTTGCGTATTCCCCATGAAGATGCGAGGCAGGCCCCGCACAGAGGAAGCGGGAGGAGAAGACCGCGGAGAGTGCGCGGGGCCGACAACTTCTTCTTGACATTTCTCCCCGAAAAGAATAAACTACCCTGTGAAGAAGCAAAGGCGCTTCGAGATGATTCTCGAGGCGTCTTTTTTTTCGGATAAATTTTTGATTGTCTATATTTTTTTAGGGAAGTACACAGAGGTAAACGGTATGGAAAAGAGAAAAATCGTGCTGGAGGACGGCTCGGAATATGTAGGTTCCGGCTTCGGCTCCGGGTCCGACAAAATGGTTGAGATCGTGTTCAACACTTCCATGGTGGGCTATCAGGAGATCATCTCCGACCCCAGCTACACCTATCAGGCAGTAGTCATGACTTATCCCCTGATCGGTAATTACGGCATGTGTGAGGACGATTACGAGACTCTGGTGCCTTCGGTATCGGGTCTTATCGTAAAGGAGTACTGCGACAGCCCCTCTAATTTCAGAAGCACCGCCACTTTGGGCGAGATCATGGAGAAGTACGACATCGTCGGCGTCTCCGGCGTGGACACCAGAAAACTGGGCAGACATATCCGCGACATCGGAAGCTGTAAGGCAATGATCTGCAATGCAAGCATGCCCACCGAGGAAGCGGTAAAGGCGCTGCACGATTGGATCCCCGTGGATGATGCGGTATCCAAGGTCAGCACGAAGAAGATCTATACAGCAGGCATGAAAAATGCCCGGAGCAAGCATGTGGTAGCCATCGACTGCGGCATGAAGCGCAATATCGTCCGTGAGATGGCCAAGAAGGGCTGCTCCGTTACCGTGGTTCCCTGGAATACAAGCGCAGAGGATATCCTGGCACTTGAGCCCGACGGTATTTTTATCTCAAACGGCCCCGGCGATCCTACATCCGTGCAGGAGACC
>JAZULD010000183.1:0-5110 GCA_045643625.1 Acetatifactor sp.
GACGCCGCACTCCTTTATCACAGTGACGAGATCGTACAGGATTCACACCTGTTTCCCTTTTGACCCTTGGAGCAAAATGCACTCCGCAGGCACCGAATACCCTTCTGTATGAATTTGTTTTATCGTATCATACAATCACTCAAAAGACAAGTAATTACCAGTCGGAGTCCCAGCTGGATCCCCAGTCAGAATCCCAGCCGGAGTCCCAGGAGTCATAGCCTGAATCCCAGGAATCACTGCTGCTCCAGCTCCAGTCGTCATCATCGTCGTACCAGCTCCAGGAGTAGTCATAATCATAGTCGGAATCCCAGTCATAGTCGTAGTCGTCGTAATCGTAATCATAGGAATCCATGTCCCAGGAGTAGCTGCTGTCCTCGAAGGGCTGATAACCGTAATCATCGTCCCAGTCGTAATACGAATAATTCGAGGGCTGACTTGTGATATACCAGTCGTCGTCCTCCCTGTCGTAATAATACCAGTTGTTGGGAGTATGGTAATAGATGGAGTTATCGTTGGTATAGTACCTGTTGCCGGCCGCGGAACTGTAACCCGAGTAATGTGACCTGTTCACGTTAGATAATGCAGCCGAGAATATACCGAGTGCAAGGTACACCACGATCAGCGCGATCACCTGCGGAACGATGGTCTTGTGCTTGCGCTTTCTTACCACCAGCCAGATGATCAGAACCACCAGCATGAAGCTCAGGCCCTCCGTCAGGCCAAACATAGCGATCGCCACGATCACGGTGATCAGAATGGTGATGAGACTCTGTTTGATCTCCTGCTTGCCGGTGCTTCCCGCGGGGGTACTTCTCGTGCCGGAATATCTTGAGGTCGCGGGAGCGGTGCGGGGACCTGCATTATTCAGCTTGTGCTCCTTCTGCTCCAGGATCTCGCTCTTCAGCTTCAGATAGATCTCATTGACCGCATAGGCCTCGTCCTTGCCCTTGTAGCGGACCGCTCTGGAGCCGTCGGCCTTATTTTTATAAACTACAAAATTGCCTGCCTCGTCCCTGAAGATACCAAAAGCCTTGGGATCCGCAACGTCTCTGCCGATGAAAAATCGGGTGACATGCTCGGAGGGCAGTCCCTTGGAGGCATACCACGCCTTCAGCTCCTCGATGGTCCTCGGAGTATCGGAGGCCGTACGCTGGAACTGACTGTTGGGAGCGCCGCAGTTAGGGCATTCCGCCTGCGTGGAGTCGATATAGCTTCCGCAAAAATCACAGATCACACTTGCCATACGCTCACCTCCTACTCTTCAAAGGGAAGGATCGCCAGACGGCAGTCCTTCAACTGTGTAAATTCAAATTCAACGATATCGGTAAGGCGTGCTGCCAGACCTGCCGCCTCCTCAAGTGTGAGGGAGGGGTCGGCGTACACATCTGCCGAAACATAATAATCGTCGCCCACAAGGTCCACGTCCACATTGCGGACCGCCTTTACATCGGGCTGCAGTTCAAGCAGGGAACCGATACGGTTCTCAAGCTCGGGCACCTCGGTGCGGTTCTCAAGAGATCTCGCTGCCGCAAGCAGGAAGTCCATACCGGACTTGATGATAAAGATCGCTACCAGAATACATGCAACGCTGTCGGCGATTCTCACAAAGTAGCCTGCGATCAGGATGCCCGCCAGGGCGATCACAGAGCTTAATGCATCCCACAGATGCTGTTTGCCGTCCAGCTTCAGATTCACGGAGCCTGCCTCTCCCGCGACTTTCATGGTCACAAAGGCCATGATGCCCTTGATCACAACAGACACCGCTGCCACGATGGCGGTGATCCATGCGGGAACATACGCCATCACAAAACGTGCGGACACCATATCACCAAGCTTCACTGCGATGATGTAGGTACCGATCAGTGCCGCAAGAAGGCCTGCGCTGTAAATAACAAGATCTGCGCGCTTGTCTCCCTTTCTGCTGCCGGAGACTGCCAGCGCATAGATCAGTACTGCAGTTGTGGCTGCGTCCACCACAGAGTGCACACCGTCGGCCATCAGTGCCGATGCGTGGCCTTTCGAGCCGAAATAAACTTTTACCGCACCCAGGATCAGGTTGATGACCAGGGTGATCACAGAGACCGTAATGACCTTACGGAAACGCTTCTCACGTAATTCGTCATTCATTCTTTTTTTCTCCCGTTAAAGAAAAGACGGGGCAAAAAACTCTGCCCTCATCTGTACGAAAAAACCGCGGAGCCCGAAGGCTCCGCGGCATAATTACCTATCAGTTATCTGTTCAACTTAGAACTTGCCGAGGGAACCGGAATTCTCTTCGTTGGGCATATACTCGTCACGGCCGCCGGGAAGAATAGCATTGAGGATGATACCTACGATAGATGCTACTGCAAGACCGGAAAGGCTGATGGAACCGAAGGAGATAACGCCTGCTGCGCTGTACTCAACACCGATGGTAAGACCCATGATGAGTGCTGCGATGATAACGTTGCGGCTCTGCTGGAAGTTGGTGCCGTTCTCAACCATGTTGCGGATACCAACTGCTGCGATCATACCGTAAAGGATGATGGAAACACCACCGATGGTAGCTGCAGGCATTGCAGTGATGAGAGCTGCGAACTTAGGGCAGAAGCTTAAGATGATTGCGAAACCTGCTGCGATCTTAACAACGATAGGATCGTAAACCTTGGTGAGTACCAGAACACCGGTGTTCTCGCCGTAGGTGGTGTTTGCAGGAGCGCCGAACAGAGCTGCGATAGCGGTACCGATACCGTCACCGATCAGAGTTCTGTGAAGGCCGGGATCCTCGATGAGGTCCTTGCCGATGGTTCCGCCGATAGCGGAGATATCGCCTACATGCTCCATCATGGTAGCGAAAGCGATAGGAACGATCATAAGGATTGCGGAGATGATCAGCTTGCCGTCAACACTGCCGGAGGTGAACAGACCGAATACGGAGTTGCCCCAGTTAACGGGAAGACCGAGCCATGCAGCTTCCTTAACACCGCTGAAGTCAACGTTGCCGGTAACAGCAGCTACAGCGTAGGAAGCAACAACACCGAGCAGGATGGGGATGATCTTAACCATTCCCTTACCCCAGATGTTGCAGATGATAACAACTGCGATTGCTACGAGAGCGATCCACCAGTTGGTATCACAGTTATTGATAGCAGAGGGTGCAAGATGAAGACCAACGCCTACGATAATGGGACCGGTTACTACAGGGGGGAAGAACTTCATTACCTTCTTGCTGCCGAAAGCCTTGCAGATCGCTGCAAGAACCAGGTAGAGAAGACCTGCGCAGGCAACGCCCACACATGCGTAAGCTAAGGAAGTAGCTTCGCTTAAGCCCTGAGCCATACCAACTTCCTTAACAGCTGCGTAGCCGCCTAAGAAAGCGAAGGAGGAGCCAAGGAAAACAGGTACCTTGTGGCCGGTTACAAAGTGCATAAAGAGTGTTGCAACACCTGCACACAGCAGAGTTGCGGATACGCTGAGTCCGGTAATGAGGGGAACCAGCACGGTTGCGCCGAACATAGCAAACATATGCTGAAGTCCGAGCACGGTCATTTTACCCTTACCAAGGGTTTTTGCATCGTAGATTGCTTCGTTGTTCATTTTCTTTTACCTCTGTGAGAAATTTTGGGTGGTTAAGTGCCTCAAATATTATAACTGATTTCCCCTGAAAATGTCCATATGTTTGGGGACTTTTTTTATGAATATGAGACCTCCCGGGCAGAGCTTCCGGACTCATAGAGGTCGACCAGACCGCGCAGTGTGGTGCCCACCATATCGGAGGTGGACTGCTCGGTGTAGAAGGCCATATGAGGGGACAGGATCACGTTGTCCATGCCTGTAAAAATCGTTCTCACACGGTTCTCAAGGCGGGTGTATTCCAGGTTCTTGTAGTAGAGGCCGAACTCCTCCTCAAAGGTGTCAAGGGCAGCAAAACCGACCTTGCCGCTCTCAAGGGCATCGATCAGGGCAAAGGAGTCCACCAGCATGCCGCGGGCAGCGTTGATAAAGATCACGCCGTCCTTCATTTTGGCAAGGGTCTCCTTGTCGATCATGTGATAATTGCTCTCCATGCCGGGCACATGGAGGGTAATAATGTCGCTCTCCCTGTACAGGGTGTCCAGGTCCACATACTCGGCGTACTGCTTCACGGAATCCTTCTCGTACACGTCGTTGGCCAGGATCCTGCAGCCAAAACCGCTCAAATGCTTAATCAGACACTCGCCGATCTGACCGGTGCCCACAACGCCCACGGTGCTTAAGGAGAGTTCTCTGCCGATCTTGCCGGTCAGGGAAAAGTCCTTGAGCTTCGCTTTTTCCAGGATCAGACCGATCTTTCTGCAGGCCATGAGCATCAGCATAATGGTATAGTTGGCCACCGCATTGGGGGAGTAGGTCGCATGCACGCCCCTGATGCCCAGCTCCTTCATGTGAGCGATGTCAAAATGATCGTAGCCCACACTTCTGGTCGCCAGGAAGCGCACGCCGCCCTCATACCAGGCGTCATACATCTCTGTGGTCACCACGTTGGTGATGATGCTCACTGCGTCATAGCCCTTGGCCAGGTCCACATTGTGCATGCCCGGATACTCGGAGGTGTAACTGATCTCCACGCCCTCGCGCTCGAAGGCCTTAATATATTTTTCCTCATCGTCTCTTACACTGTAAGCAAAAATCTTCATCGTCTCTCTCCTTTCACTCTGTCCATTCAACGCCAAGTTCAAAATCGGCTGTACGGCCCGATTTGAGCAGTCGGTAGGTACCCTTCTCAAAACTGTCCTTATCACCGAATTCCGTCAGGTCCACTGTCAACGTCGCTTCATTTTCCGGCAACTCTGGTTTTTCCCTTAAGGTAAACGATCCTTGCAGGTGTCATATCTCCCATGTCCTCAGGGTCCTTATTCGCTTTGTCCCTGCCGCAGGCGGCAAGGCCTGTCATAAACCGCCTATCAAGATAAAAGTTAATATTCTTCTCATAATGCCTTCCGGTCACATCCGTGACCGCTGCGGTTTCTTAGGATCTGCTCTGTTATTGCTCCGGAATTCGCGCTGCTCCCGGTTCGGATCTGCGCTTCGCCATGTTCCTGCATCCACGGATATTACAGTTTCACCACCGTACATCCCACAGGTCTTACTC
>JAZULD010000184.1:0-13028 GCA_045643625.1 Acetatifactor sp.
GGTGGAGCCGTAATTTCGCCTGATAAAAGACGCCATGGCAATGCGCTCGTCCTCCACTCCTGCCTCTCCCGTGATGATGCCGTCGATGTCCTTGATGCGGCTCTCCTCGATCTCGCAGGTGTCGCTGAAGCCCACGCAGTAGCCCTTCAGCTTCCTGTCACCCCTGCCGAAGGGAACCTGTACGCACATACCGACCGTGAGCTTGTCCTCAAGGCTCTCGGGCACCCGGTACTGAAAGGGCTTATCCAGTTTTTCATGGGAAATATCCACTATGATATCTGCGTACACCTTGTAACTCCTGTAGTTTAAGCGTTCTTCATCTCTTCCAGCACCTCGGCGATCAGGACTCTCTCATCCATGGGGTACTTCACGCCCTTGATCTCCTGGTAGTCCTCATGACCCTTGCCGGCCAGAACGATGATATCGCCGGGCTCTCCGTTTTCGATGGCATAGCGGATCGCTTCCTTGCGGTCGCAGATCTCCACATACTTGCCCTCGGTCTTGGAAATACCGGTCTTGATGTCCGCAATGATGTCCATAGGCTCCTCAAAGCGGGGATTGTCAGAGGTAATGATGGTCAGGTCTGCCAGTCTGCCGCTGACCTCTCCCATCTCAAAGCGGCGCGCTCTGGAGCGGTTGCCGCCGCAGCCGAACAGACACACCAGTCTGTGGGGCTCATATGCCTTCAGAGTGCCGAGCAGGCTCTCTAAGGCCATTGCATTGTGTGCGTAATCGATGAGCAGAGTGAAGTCGTCGGAGACCTTCACCATCTCGATCCTGCCCTTTACCTTGGCAAGGGCCAGTGCTTTTTTCACATTCTCGATGCTCACGTTAAAATGACGGCAGATCGCGATGGCAGCCAGCGCATTGTACACGCTGAACTTGCCGGGGGTGGGAACCTCCACATCAAAATCAAGCAGTCCCTCCACATGGAATCGCACACCGAGCTCGCCCAGAGTAGCGAATAACTCAAGGTCCTTCGCACGAAGGTCTGCGCCGTCGTTCAGGCCGAAGCTCTCAAGGCTGCAGGTGTGACCCTCGGTGACCTGTGCAGCGTGGCTGTCGTCGCCGTTTACGATGCCCACCTTACACTGCTTGAACAGAAGGCCCTTGCAGTGCATGTAATCCTCGAAGCTGTCGTGCTCGTTGGGGCCGATATGATCGGGCTCCAGATTGGTAAAAATACCGTAGTCAAAGATAAATCCCTGGGTTCTGTGCAGCATGAGCGCCTGGGAGGAGACCTCCATGACAACTGCGTCCAGACCCTCTTCTGCCATTTTTGCAAAATATTCCTGCAGCAGGTAGGACTCGGGAGTTGTGTTGTTGGCGTGAATATGGGTCTCGCCGATGATCACCTCGATGGTGCCGATCAGGCCGACCTTAAGACCTGCGTTCTCCAGAATGGACTTCACAAGATAGGTCGTGGTGGTCTTGCCCTTGGTTCCGGTGACACCGATCACCTTCAGTTTATCGGCGGGATGTCCGAACCATGCGGCGGAGAGAAAAGCCAGCGCGTAGCGGGTATCCTCCACGCGGATCACAGTCACATCGGCGTCGTCAATGCCTGCAACATCCCTGGCAACGATCAGGGCTGAAGCGCCCTTAGCCACTACATCGGCCGCAAAATCATGTCCGTCAAAATTGGCTCCGGAGACACACACAAAAGCGCATCCGGGCTCCACCTTTCTGGAGTCGTACACAAGCGCGCCGATCTCAATATCGGTACTGCCCTTCACACAGGTATAGGAAAGTTCCTTAAGCATCAGGTCCAGTTTCATTTGATATTCCTTCTTTCCCGGTAATCTATCAATAATACGTTCTTTTCATTCATTTCGGGGCTAAATCTTTACAAATATGCGCAAATGCCCATACCGAGCCCATCTTATTAAATATACCATAACCGATGCATGTTGACAAGATTTTCGACATTTGCGGGTCTGTCGGGCGCCTCACCCTTCCCGCTCTCATGTCCCTCGTCCGCCGCATCTTACTGCGCTTCATCCGCACATACCCTTTAATATAGCAAAAGAGCCGCACCTTGCGGCACGACTCCGTTGCTTAGATATTTCTCATGAGGGGGGGTGGGAAATTGAATTCATCTACTTCCTTGTACCCATCATACAATATAATTCTTTAAAAAAAATAGAGAAATTATGATATTTTTATAAACTTTCACACTACAGCAATTTCAGGTAGTCATTCATGTCGATCTCGCCGCTTTTTAAGCTCAAAGCGTTGGCTGCCGCAAGGGCAGACGCCTTGGAAAGAGCAAGGGCGGGATCGTCGCCGTTAATCTCGCTCATGCAAAGAGAAGCCACGACACTGTCGCCGCAGCCCACGGTATTCAGCGCCTTGACCTGCTTGGCAGGCTCGAAGATCTCGCTGTGCTCATCCATGTAGAGAAGTCCCTCGCTGCCGAGAGATACCACCACCTTGGTGATGCCCTTTGCAAGAAGCTTCCTCGCCTCCTCTTTTACATCGTCAAGGGTGGGCAGTTCTCTTCCCGCCAGATATTCAAGCTCCGCGCGGTTGGGCTTTACCATGTAGGGAATGGCTGCGATTCCAAGCTTCAGCGCGCCGCCTGAGGTATCAAGAACGGTCTTGATGTGCTCTCTTCTGCACAGAGAGATGATCTTCGCATAAATATCGGGTGCCAGACCGCTTGCCACGCTGCCTGAGAGAACCAGGAGGCTGCAATCCTCCAGGGCATACTCAAGGCGCTTCATAAAGTCCAGGTACTCTTCTTCCGTGATCACAGGTCCGGGCTCAAGAAGCTCGGTCACCTTGCCGTCGTCAGCGATCAGGTTGGTGTTGGTTCTGGTGACGCCTCCGATCTTCGTAAAGCTCAAAGCAGCCCCTGTCTCCTCCATGGCCTCCTCGATAAAAAGGCCGCTTCTGCCGCCGAGGAAGCCCAAAGTACACACATTCATATGAAACTGTCGGATCAGTTTGGCCACGTTGATGCCCTTGCCGCCGGCCACGCTGATACACTCGCGCAGGCGGTTCACCTCACCCACATTTACGCTCTCCAGCCTGCAGGTCTTGTCCACCGCAGGATTCAAAGTTACTGTAACGATCATGTTTTTTCCTTCTTAACAATAATGCTGCATCAGATACTGCAGACTGTCTTTTCCTCTGAAACTGTTGATGCCGATCTGGTAGACCACGGACAGACTGAATCTGCCCTGTCCCCTGTAGAGGCTCTCCTCGCTTCCGGGGCCGAATTTTTCGTCGAGAAAAGCGCCGAACGCTGCGGTATCTCCGAAAAATACCAGTGTCACCTGTCTGCCCTCGGGAGTCTGCACGCGAAATCTTGAGTATTTGCCCTCCGCACCCATGCGGTAGCCTGCAAGGAACACCACATCCTTCTGCACGAACAAAGGTCTGGCATTGCCAACACCAAAGGGCTCCAGAAGACTCATCTCCGCTGCCAGCTCCTCTGTCGCATAGGCCAGGGGCATGGGCATATCGATGTGCACTCTGGGGATCAGGTCGTCGTCCGTCAGGCGGCAGTTCTCGTTGATCAGTCTGCGGAACTCCTCCACCTTGTCCTCGGGAAGGGACAGTCCCGCTGCCAGCTTGTGTCCGCCGAAGCGTGTAAAAAGGTGCCCGATCTCCGTCAGCGCCTCAAACATGTGATAGGTCTCGATGGAACGGCCCGAGCCCTTCACACCGTCCTCGGACAGGGTCAGCACAAAAACCGGCTTCTTGCTGCTCTCGCGGATCCTTCCCGCAATAATGCCCGCAAGACTCTCATGAACGGTGGGCAGATACAGCACGAGAACTCTGTCGTTCTCCATGTTGCCCTCTTTCATGGCCTGTTCCGCCATGGCAACGCCCTCGGCGGTCAGGTTCTTGCGGCTGTCATTTAAGTCTTTCAACTCACGCGCTGCCATCATGGCACTTCCAAGCTCTGTACTCTGAAGAAGCTCCAGTGCCCTGTGCGCGGTGTCCAGTCGTCCCGTGGCGTTTAAACAGGGACCGATCACAAAACCAAGATGGTAAGCGCTCAATTTCTCAGGCTCCACTCCGTTGACCTCCATCAGGGCCTTCAGTCCCGGATTGGCGGTGTTTTTCAGTCTCTTCAAGCCTTCTTTTACAATGATGCGGTTCTCACTCTTAAGCTCCATGACATCGCAGACCGTAGCGATGGCCGCAAATTCCAGGAGCTTGTCGGGCAGATCCTTCGTTGCCTCGTCTGCGCCCTTTTTCTCAAGAAGCGCCAGCACCAGCTTGTAGGCCACAACCGCACCGCAGATATTCTTATAAGGATAGGGACAGTCCGCCCTCTTGGGGTCCACCACCGCCGCTGCCTTCGGAAGTACTTCCTTCTTCTCGCCGTTCTCCATCACAAAAGGCACCTCGTGATGATCTGTAACGATGACGCGGATACCCTTCTCGGCCGCAAGATCGATCTGGGGGCCTGCGGAGATACCGTTGTCGCAGGTAACGATCAGCTCCACGCCGGAAGCCGCAGCGTCTATGATCAGCTGGTCGTTCAGACCGTAGCCGTCATGAATTCTGTGAGGGATCATGGTGTCCGCCGTGGCACCCATGGCACTGAGCGCAGTGCTTAAGATGTAAGCCGAGCAGATGCCGTCCACATCGTAGTCACCGATCACGCGGATCCTGCGACCCTCCTCGATCGCTGTAAGCAGCGTTTCCACCGCAATCTGCATATCCTGCATGAGCCACGGTGAAAAACAATCCTGAAGCGTTCCCTTTAAGAATGCTCTCACCTCGTCCTCCTCGGTGATATCCCTGTTTCTGATAATGCGGGCAAGCACCGGGCTGATGCCGAAATCCGCTGCCCACTTATGAAAATCCGCTTTTTTCGCGGAGACAAACCATTTTTCCATGTCTCTGTTCTCCATGTGCCGTCTGATCGTCGGCCCCCCCCTTTTACCATCATATTCTAACATCCGTAAGCGTCCCCCGTAAAGGGAGAAGGGCTTTTTTTGCAAAGACCGTTTGACTATTTTCGGAAAGGACCTTATAATGTTTTACTGTACCTTTACAGGTCAAAACAATTAAATACATACGATCCCTGAGGTAAAATACAATGAATTCCACTGAAATTGCTTTTCCCTACACAGCGAGGGGAAGTAAGAAGACGATCCTCTTAGGAATGAAGGATGGCATTCCCATCGGTCTTGGCTATTTTGCAGTTGCCTTCTCTCTCGGCATCACCGCCAGGAATGCGGGACTGACCGCCGGACAGAGTTTCCTGGCCAGTCTCCTGTGCAATGCATCTGCGGGTGAATATGCAGGCTTTACCGTGATCGCGGCCCACGCGGCTCTGATCGAGATGGTTCTGATCACCATTATTGCCAATGCAAGATACCTTCTGATGAGCTGTGCGCTGAGTCAGCGTCTTGCACCGACAACTCCCCTGTGGCACAGACTTCTGATCGCTTTCGATCTGACCGACGAGGTCTTCGGCATTACCATTGCAAGACCGGGCTACTTAAATCCCTACTACTCCTACGGAGCAAGTATGGTAGCAATTCCCGGCTGGGCTGTGGGCACTCTGTTTGGCACCATCGCAGGCAATGTCCTCCCCTTCCGCGTAGTCAGCGCATTAAGCGTAGCACTCTACGGCATGTTCATCGCGATCATCATTCCCCCTGCCCGCAAGGAGAAAAAGATCGCTGTTCTGATCGCCATCTGCTTCGCCGCAAGCTATCTTGCTTCGGTTCTTCCTTTTGTCAGCACCTTCTCCGAAGGTACCAGAACGATCCTGCTCACCGTGATCATCGCATCCGGCGCCGCAGTGCTCTTCCCCAGAGAGGAGGATGAAGAATCATGATTTCGAACATCGTCTACATCCTGGTCATGGGAGGCGTCACCTATCTGATCCGCGTGCTGCCATTAACTTTGATCCGGAAGCCCTTTAAAAACAAGTTTTTAAAATCATTTTTATTCTACGTGCCCTATGTGACACTGGCGGTTATGACATTCCCCGCCATCGTCAATGCCACCCAGAGCCCAATCGCAGGAGCAGCCGCTCTCGTGATCGGCATTCTGGCAGCATGGTTCGGCGCCAAGCTCTTATCCGTTGCAGTCATCTGCTGCGCGGTGGTCTTCGTACTGGAGCTTCTGCCCTTCCTGTAAAGCAAAAAAATATGCAAAATAAAAGACGATCGCTTCGTGCGATCGTCTTTTTTACAAACAAAAAAGCCCTGCAAGTTGAATCTCAACCTGCAGGGCTTTCATTATCTTTTTGTCAGATTATCTCTTAGTCTTCTGGGGGAACTTCTTACGAAGAACGAACCACAGAGCACCGGTTACACATACGGAGGAGTAAGCACCGCAGATGATACCTACCATAAGAGGCAGAGCGAAATCACGGATGCTGGTTACACCAAGGATGTACAGGCAAGCTACCATGACGAAGGTGGTCAGGGAAGTGAAGATACTTCTGCTCAGAGTCTGAGTGATACTCTGATTTACGATATTCTGAAGATCTTCCTTTCTGGAAGCGATTGCCATGTTCTCACGTACACGGTCGAAGATAACGATGGTTGCGTTGATGGAGTAACCTACGATGGTAAGCATACAAGCGATGAAGGTGTTGCCTACGGTTACTCTTGCGATCGCATAGAATGCAAGTACAACCAGAACGTCATGTACCAAAGCTACGATACTACTGATACCGAAACGGATATCGCTGAATCTGATACGGATGTAGATCAGCATGCAGATGATAGCGATCACAACTGCCAGGATGGTAGCCTGCTTCATCTCATCACTGATGGTGGAGCTGATGGTCTCGGAAAGGATCATGGACTTGTCGATCTTGAAGTTGTCAACCAGTGCATTCTCCAGAGCCTGTCTCTGATCAACGTTCAGGGAGCTGGTCTTAAAGATAACATCGGTGGAATCGGGAACGGTCTGGATCTGTACAGCAGTACCGGTAACCTTCTCGATCACGGGAACGATATCAGCGTTAACCTGGTCAAGGGTTCTGCTCTCGTTGAAGGTAACGGTGGTGGAAGTACCGCCCTTGAACTCAAGACCATAATTCAGTGCGTCATCGCCGGTTGCCTTGTGAACGCCCATTACGATGAAGCCTGCAAGGATAACTGCAATGGAAATACCAAAGAAGAGACCCTTCTTGGAAAGGAAGTTGATTGCCTTGCGCTCCTTGGCAACGCCGTACCACTTAGCATCCTGGAAGCCAAGTGCGTAGAATGCCTGGAGGATCAGTCTGGTAACAACCAGTGCGGTGAACATGGATAAAACAATACCGAGTGCCAGAGTCTGTGCGAAGCCCTTGATGGTACCGGGAGCTAAGAACAGCAGAACTGCTGCAGCGATCAGGGTAGTGATATTACCGTCGATAATTGCGGAAAGAGCCTTGTCGAAACCGATCTTGATTGCGCTCTTAACGGTCTTGCCGGTACCCAGCTCTTCGCGGATACGAGCAAAGATAATAACGTTTGCATCGACTGCCATACCGATGGAAAGGATGATACCTGCAACACCGGAGAGGGTCAGGGTCATTGCGAAACCGTTCAGTAAGAGGATGATCAGTGCAACGTACAGAAGCAGTGCCAGTGCGGATGCAAGACCTGCGATGAAGTATACAGCGATCATGAATACGATAACGATTGCAAGACCGATAGCACCTGCCTTAAGGCTGGTCTCGATTGCTTCAACGCCGAGCTGTGCACCAACTACCTTGGAGTGTAACTCCTCCAGTTCCAGCTTCAGACCACCGATACGGATGGTGGAAGCAAGGTTCTCAGCCTCTTCGAAGGAAGCCATGGGAGAGATCTGAGCCTGTCCGTTGGTGAATACACCCTTAACGTTGGGTACGCTTACGAAGTTGCCGTCATAATAAATAGCAAGAGTTTCGCCTCTGTTGTACGCATCTCTGGTAGCATCAGCGAACTTGTCACGACCTTCCTCGGTCATGTTCAGGTCTACTACATAAGTAGAATTCTTCATAGCATCCTGCTGGGTAGCCGCACGTGCTTCAGCAACGTCGGTACCTTCCAGTCTGATGGAGCCGTCTGCCTTCAGTTCGTCGATGGTCTTGTCAAGCACGTAGCCGTAAGAAGCATCGAAGTGATAGTTGGTATTACCGTTCTTATCGGTCTGAGAGATAAAATACAGAGCACCGGGTCTGCCCAGCTCCTGCAGGATCGCATTAGCATCCTTAACGCCGGGGATCTCGATGTTGATTCTGTCAAGACCTTCCTGGTAAACAATTGCCTCAGTGCTGTAGCCTTCTACACGCTTCTGCAGCTTGGCAATGGTATCTGCCATATCGGTGGTGCTGGGATTCTCATCGCCAACTACCTGGTAAGTGATGCTGACACCGCCTGCCAGATCAAGGCCAAGCTTGACATCAGATGCACTACCTGTACCCTTTGCGTCAACGCCGAAAAGGTCAACGTAGGATACGCCTACGAAGATAAGCAGTGCGCAGAGGAGTACAATAATTGCTCTACTCTTTTTCATTTTTCTTTCTTCCTTTCTTGGGTCTTGTCAGGCCCTATTCCTCATCAATTGCCTGCGCAGCCTTCAGCATGATCGCGCATTCCACTCTCTTGCGCTGAAGCTCACAGCCAATATCATAGGCATCATTAATACTGTTGTGGAAATTATAGGAGTTGGCAGCACATCCGCCGCTGCAGTAGAACTTGGCAAAACACTTCTTGCACTTGTCCTTCGCATAGACGTTGCAGCACTTGAACTCGTCGCGGATGTCCTCGCGGACAACGCCGGTATCCACATTACCCATCAGGAACTTCTCATTGCCGACGAACTGGTGGCAGGGATAGAGATCTCCCCAGGGTGTTACCGCAAGATATTCTGTTCCGGAACCGCATCCCGAGAGGCGCTTGGCCACACAGGGACCGCCCTGCAGATCTATCATAAAGTGGAAGAAGTTAAAAGGTCTTCCCTCCTTGCGGCGCTTGATCATCTCCAGAGCGAGCTTGTCGTATTCCTCCATGAGAGCGGGCAGGTCTTCCTGTCTGATCGCATAGGGCTCTTCGGGAGCTGCAACTACGGGCTCCACGGAGATCTGCTCGAATCCCAGATCTGCCAGATGGATCACATCCTCGGCAAAATCAAGATTCTCTCTGGTAAAGGTTCCGCGAACATAATAGTTCATCTGATCGCGGCTGTCGGCTACCTTCTTGAACTTGGGAACGATAACGTCGTAGCTTCCCTGTCCTCCTCTGAAGGGCCTCATTTTGTCATTGACTTCCTTGCGTCCGTCAATACTAAGTACGATGTTGGCCATCTCCTTGTTGGCGAACTCTAAGATATCGTCGTTCAACAGGATGCCGTTGGTGGTAAGTGTGAAGCGGAACTTCTTGTTATTGGGCTCCTCAAGGCTTCTGCCGTAGGCTACCAGGTCCTTAACGACCTGCCAGTTCATGAGGGGCTCACCGCCGAAGAAATCGACTTCCAGATTCACACGGTTGCCGGAGTTGGCAACCAGAAAATCCAGTGCCTTCTTGCCCACCTCGAAGCTCATCAGTGCTCTTCTTCCGTGGTACTCGCCCTCCTCCGCAAAGCAGTAACGGCACGCTAAGTTGCAGTCGTGTGCGATGTGCAGGCAGAGCGCCTTGACAACAGTCTGTCTCTTCTTGAAATCAATAATAAAATCTTCGTAAATGTCAGGTGCGAAAAGCTGACCGGCCTTCTCAAGCTCGAGCACCTCGTCCACTGCCTCCAGGATCTCCTCCTCGGAGTGGGACAGGCCGCCCAGATGAAGTACCGCTGCCTTGATGGTATCGGCATCCTTCAACCCTTCCGCGATCAACGGTTCAACCAGGGGGATCATGTCGTAAACGATATCATCCACGATATGTACGGAACCGCTGTTCACGTCCATAACGATGTTGAGTCCGTTGCTTTTGTACTGGTGTATCACTTAAATCTTTCCTTTCAAAGCAGGAATAAACTTTTCACAAAATAAGCAGCGACCGAAATCGCTGCTTACGCTAGTCTCTTCTTGCTTGATCCAATGATCTGTTTCTGTAATTCGAATGTATCCGTTACGGAATGACTTATTTAGCCTTCTCGCAGGTCTGGTTGCCAACGGTACAGGAAGTCTTGCATGCGGACTGGCAGGAAGTCTGGCACTCGCCGCAGCCACCCTTCTTCATGGACTCCTTCAGATCTCTGGTAGTTAAAGTCTTAATATGCTTCATATTTCAAAAATCCTCCTTAATATCGATATTAGAGCGTTCCTAAAGTGAGACGCCTAAACTGTAGTTAGTATATCATATTATTCTCAAACAGAAAAGGGGGTTTTTATAAAAAATTAACAGGTTTTCCATATTGTATAATCACTTTGTCTGTTTTATCATAGTACATAATACACACAAAAAGGAGTGATATTTTTTTGGATACGTCCGTTGCCATACAATCCGGCATTCTGGTACTGCTGATCCTGTTGTCCGGCTTCTTTTCTTCCGCCGAGACTGCGCTTACCACCGTCAACCGCGTGCGCATGCGCGCCCTTGAGGAGGAAGGCAGCAAGCGGGCGGCCAGGGTCAATCTGCTTCTCGATAAATACAGCAAGCTCATCAGCTGCATCCTGATCTGCAACAACGTGGTGAACCTCTCCGCTTCCGCACTGGCCACCACCCTCGCACTGCGCATCGGTCTTGCGGTCGGCATCGCGACCGGTATTCTGACCTCCGTGATCCTGATCTTCGGCGAAGTGGTCCCCAAGACCTGGGCCATGACTTACTCCGAGAAGCTCTCACTGCTCTACGGCGGCGTCATCTACGCGATCATGCAGCTGCTTACCCCCGTGATCTTCCTGGTGGATACGATCTCCAATGTGATCCTCCGCATACTTCACGTGGATCTGGGTAAAAAAGTAAACACCATGACCGAGAATGAGCTGAAGACCTACGTGGATGTAAGCCACGAGGACGGCGTCATCGAGTCCGACGAGCGCGAAATGATCTACAACGTGTTCGATTTTAACGACGCCTGCGCCAAGGATGTTATGATCCCCCGCATTCACATGGTCACCGTCAATGTGAACGCCTCCTACGAGAACGTGCTGGGCATCTTCAGGGAGTCCATGTACACCCGTCTTCCCGTCTACGAGAACTCCAAGGACAACATCATCGGCTTCTTAAACATCAAGGATCTCATCCTGATCGCAGGGCCCGCGTCCTTCCGTCTGCGCGACATTCTGCGCGACGCGCACTACACCTACGAGTTCAAGAAGATCGACGATCTGATGGTTGAGATGCGTGAAAAAGCAACCGGCGTAGCCTTCGTCTTAAACGAATACGGCGCGACCGTGGGCATGATCACCTTAGAGGATCTTCTGGAGGAGATCGTCGGCGAGATCCGCGACGAGTACGACGCGGAGGAGACCGAATACATCAAGGAAGTCGGCCAGCGCACCTATCTGGTGGAGGGCCGCATGAAGCTTGACGATATCAACGACGCCTTGGACACCGAGCTTGACAGCGAGGACTACGATTCCATCGGCGGCATCGTCATCGAACAGCTGAACCGCCTGCCCAAAGACCAGGAGGAAGTTACTCTTCCCTCCGGCATCACCCTGAAGGTACAGGGCATCTCCCAGAACCGCATCGTGAAAGTCTTAATGACACTTCCCGAGCCTCCCGGCGAGGATGAATCGGATGAGGGCGAGGAGAACGAAGACAGCGAAGAAGAATAAAAATATGTATACGCCAACAGGCGCAGGATGATCCTGCGCCTGTTTTTTATTTTATCTTTCGATCTGTCGGCCGCCTCTGCCGCCAAAGCCGCCGAACATTCCGTTTCCGCTTGCATTGCCGTTTGTAATACCTGTGATCTCTATCTCAGCACTTGTCTCCCCTGCTGTCAGAGTAACCGTGCTTCCCACAGTAAGCTCAGGGCTTGAGAATACCACGGAGTTAAAGGATTTCGCCGCTGTATGGGTAAAGAGCACCTTGCCGTTTTCATCTGTGATGCTTATCTCAGTTCCCGCCTGCAATGCGCCTGCAAAGTTATAGATAAAGGAACACTGTTCGGAATCGCTTGTGAAGGACTCAGCCATTCCGGAGGCACCGATGGCAAGGACCGTTCCGCCGTTTACTACGAGGCAGCCGCCGTTCTCCGTGCCGGAATCAAGTGCGCCGTTGCCTGAGTCAGAAGGGCCATCCACTGTGATCACGCCGCCCGCAACGATCAGATCTCCGTTGGAATCAAGGCCGTCTCCGGCGGCATTTACGTAGATACTGCCTCCCTCGATCAGAAGGGTGGGAAGCACCTTACCCGTGCCGTCCGCTGCGCTGTATGCATTGCCACCCGCATTGATACCATCGTCGGAGGCAGTCACATCGATCGTACCGCCCTTGATCGTGATCAGGTGTCCTTCGATGCCCTCATAGGACTGCACCACCGTGATCGTACCGTCTGTGATCGTCAGGTCATTGTCCGCATGCAGGGCATCGTCAGCAGTAGAAAGTGTCAGTTCTCCGCCTGCGATCGTAAGGCTTCCGTTTGTGTGAACACAGTCATCCTGAGAACGCACGGTAACAGTACCGCCGTTTATCATAAGGCTGCTGCCGCTCTTTAATCCCTTGGTGCTTGTATCTGAGGAATTATTCTCCTGCTGTCCCTTAAAGTCTCTGCCGGTTCCCTTTCCTCCAAAGGGGCTTCCGTCCGTCCCATCACCGGGCATCTGTCCGTCAGGTCTGGTCCATGTTCCACCTTCAGGTACCTGTCCGTCGGGTCTTGTCCACATACCGCCTTCGGGTGCCTGTCCGTCGGGTCTTGTCCATGTGCCGCCTTCAGGCATCTGTCCGAAGCCTCTGTCCGGTTTTCCTCCTCTGCCGCCGAAGGGACTACCCTCCGTACCCGCAGGGTTCTGACCGTTTGCGCCTGCATCTGTACTCTGTCCGCCGGTCTGCGACATATTTTCAGGCATTGCGGCATTTCCGCCGGCCCACATCATAAATTCGCTTCCTCCGGGAGGCGTGTTGTCTGCTCCGCCCGGCTGGCCTATATCATTCTGTCCATCACTCGGAAGTCCGGAGAAACCTCCG
>JAZULD010000185.1:0-4163 GCA_045643625.1 Acetatifactor sp.
AGCCTTCTTTGTATCTTCTGTAACTACCTTAGGACCTGTGATATAATCACCAAATTCAGCTGTGTTAGAGATAGAGTATCTCATGCCCTGGAAACCACTCTGGTAGATCAGGTCAACGATCAGCTTCATCTCGTGGATACACTCGAAGTAAGCATTTCTCTCATCATAGCCTGCCTCAACAAGGGTCTCAAAACCTGCCTGCATCAGAGCGCAAACGCCGCCGCAAAGAACAGCCTGCTCACCGAAGAGGTCGGTCTCGGTCTCGGTACGGAAGGTGGTCTCAAGAACGCCTGCTCTTGCGCCGCCGATACCAAGTGCATATGCAAGTGCGATATCAAGTGCCTTGCCGGTTGCATCCTGCTCAACAGCTACGAGACAAGGAACACCCTTACCTGCCTGATACTCACTTCTTACAGTGTGGCCGGGGCCCTTAGGAGCGATCATGGTAACGTCAACGTTCTTGGGAGGTACGATACATCCGAAATGAATGTTGAAACCATGAGCGAACATCAGCATGTTGCCCTCTTCAAGGTTGGGCTCGATGTCGTTCTTGTAAAGATCAGCCTGCTTCTCATCGTTGATGAGGATCATGATGATATCAGCCTTCTTAGCAGCTTCTGCAGCAGTGTATACTTCAAAGCCCTGTGCAACAGCCTTTGCCCAGGATCTGGAGCCTTCGTACAGACCGATGATAACGTTGCAGCCGGACTCTTTCAGATTCAGAGCATGAGCATGACCCTGGCTACCGTAACCGATAATAGCAATGGTCTTACCCTCTAACATAGAAAGATTACAATCTTCCTGGTAATAAATTTTAGCCATTTCTTTTTCCTCCAATAAAATTTGGTTGTATTTATAACTGATAGGTTTACCCTAACGCTAACGAATTAAATGATGGTAACATTCTCGGTACCGCGGCCGAGGCCTGCAATACCTGTTCTTGCGAGCTCAAGGATCTCATATCCGTCAAGCAGATTGATGAATGCCTCGATCTTGCTCTGGTTACCGGTAAGCTCCAGCATGATGGACTCTTTGGATACATCGATGACCTTCGCACGGAAAATGTCGGCAACGGAAATAATATTCTGACGCTGGTCTGCGGTTGCGCGAACCTTGATCATAATAAGCTCACGATAAACACTGTTCTCGGGCTTCAGCTCTCTGATGTCGCGAACATCAACAAGCTTGGCTACCTGCTTCTCGATCTGCTCAAGGATCTCATCGTCGCCGGAAGCCACGATGGTAATTCTGGTATATCTGGGATCGGCGGTAACACCTGCGGTGATGCTCTCAATGTTGTAGCCTCTTCTGGAGAAAAGTCCGGAAATACGGCTCAGTACACCGGTGGAGTTATCTACCATGATCTGGAAAACTCTGTTCTGCATGATTGTCCTCACTTATTGGTCTTAAGCGGTAAAATACGCATAAAAATGCAATTTATACCCGCTAATTATTTAATATAACAAGATAATACCTGATTGTCAACAAGGCTGTTATGCCTCGTCGTTCTCGCTGCACTTGGACAGTGCAAGAGTTCCTGTGCGGGCAACTTCAACGATGCTGATGCCCTGCAGCATGCCGATCATGACCTTGGTCTTCTCGGGAGTATCACAGATCTGGATCATCATGAAGTGCTTGGAAACATCCACGATCTGAGCCTTCATCATATCGCAGATCTCCATGATGTCGCGGCGGTTGTTCTTATTATATTTGATCTTCAGGAGCATCAGCTCTCTGGATACACACTGCTGTTCGGCGAAGGTCTTGACCTTGATGACGTCAAGCTTCTTGTTTAACTGCTTCTCGATCTGCTCAATGGTTCTTGCATCACCGCTGCTTACGATGGTCATGCAGGAAACAGCCGGATCGTCGGTCTCACCTACAGCAAGGCTGTCGATATTAAAGTTTCTGCGGGAGAAAAGGCCGGCAACCTTGGAAAGTACACCGGAACGGTTCTCCACAAGAACGGAATAGATTCTCTTATTCACTGCTGTCTCCTCCTACTTAACGATATCCATGGGATCGATGATGCACTCCATAAGAACGGACTCATCATTGGCCAGGAACTTGTCGATCATCTCTTCTGCATTGTCCATGTTGTGAACGCGCAGGAAAGGAATGTCATAGGCTGCTGACAGCTTCTCGAGATCGGGGCTGCCGGACAGATCGACTACGGAGTAATTATCCTTGTAGGTGAAGTGCTGGTACTCTCTTACCATGCCAAGGTAGTTGTTCTTCAGAACGATGATCTTCACGGGAACATTGTGCTGACGCATGGTAGCGAGTTCCATCATGGACATCTGGAAGGAACCGTCGCCGCAGACTGCAATGACCTGACGGGAAGGATCTGCGATCTTGGCACCCATTGCTGCGGGGATGGAGTAACCCATGGTGCCCATACCGCCGGAGGTGAAGAATCTGCCCTTCTTGACTACATGATATGCGCAGGACCAGATCTGGTTCTGACCTACATCCGCAACATAAACTGCGTTGTCCTGCATCTTGTTGGACAGCATGGTGATGAAGGCTGCGGGATCCACATAAGCGGGATCGGGCTTTCTTACCTTAACCATGGTCTTCTTATATTCGTTCAGAGTCGCGTTCCATTCGCTGTAATCAGCTTCAAACTGCTCTGCAAGGATATCTTCAAAAATAGACTTTGCATCGCCTACCAGAGGAATGGTAGGACCTGCGTTTTTACCGATCTCGGCGGGATCCACATCGATGTGGACCATTACTTTGTCCCTGGTGATCAGGTCGGGCTGGTTGACTGCTCTGTCGGCCACTCTCGCACCGACCATCAGAAGCAGGTCGGACTCGTTCATAGCGCGGTTCGCATAAGCCTTACCGTTGTTGCCCACCATACCGAAGTACTGGGGATGCTCGGTAGGCATTGCGCTGATACCCATCATAGTGGATACAACAGGTACCTTGTGAAGCTCGGCAAAGGTTCTGATAGCATCCTGTGCATCGGAAAGAAGCACGCCGCCGCCCACGCAGATGATAGGTCTCTTCGCCTTGGAGAACTCCTTGACTACCTTCTTGATCTGAACCGCATTACCCTTGACGGTGGGCTTGTAGGTTCTCATATTGACCTCTGCGGGATAGCTGAACTTGCTTACCGCTGCGTTCTGTACATCGATCGGAATGTCGATAAGAACAGGGCCCTTACGTCCGGTGTTTGCAATGTGGAAAGCCTCCTTGAAAATGCGGGGGATCTCGTTTGCATTACGAATAAGGTAGCTGTATTTTACAAAAGATTCAACGGCGCCGGTGATATCAGCCTCCTGGAAAACATCGCTTCCAAGCAGGGAGCTGTCGACCTGGCCGGTGATAACGATCAGGGGAATGGAGTCCGCAAAAGCAGTTGCGATACCGGTGATCACGTTGGTTGCACCGGGACCGGAGGTGACTGCACACACGCCGGGACGTCCGGTGATTCTTGCAAGACCGCTTGCAGCATGAGCTGCATTCTGCTCGGTACGAATCAGGACTGTTCTGATATCGGAATCCAAAATACTGTTATAAAAAGGACAGATGGCAACTCCGGGATAGCCGAATACAACGTCTACTCCCTCTGCCTCCAGACATTTGATAATGGCATCTGCTCCGTTCATATTACTTCCTCATTTCTTTAGGATATTGGCACGTACTAAGACGAACCCATCATATTATTCTAACACAATTTTTGTTAGGAATTCAACTTTTTTGCCAACTTCACGGCATCTGCGGCATCCTTGGAATAGCCGTCCGCACCGATCTCGGCTGCATAGTCCTCGGTGACGACCGCGCCGCCCACCATGACCTTCACATCCAGGTTCTGTTCCTTCACTTCCGCAATGACCTCACGCATTCTCTGCATGGTCGTGGTCATCAGCGCGCTCAGTGCGATGATCCTGGCGTTGTGCTTCTTGGCTTCCTCAATGATCACGTTCATGGGAACATCCTTGCCAAGGTCGATGACCTTGAATCCGTGATTCTTCAGCATCATTGCAACCAGGTTCTTGCCGATGTCATGGATATCACCCTCAACCGTTGCAATAACCACGGTAGGCATATCACCGTCTGCGGCATCGGTTGCAAGCAGGGGTTCCAGCACCTCGATGGAATTCTTCATGGCCTCAGCACTTGCGATCAGCTGGGGCAGGAAATATTTTCCCTTG
>JAZULD010000186.1:0-18537 GCA_045643625.1 Acetatifactor sp.
CACTCTCCTTGCTACTTCGTCGTCCCCCCGGACGTGAGGCATATCCCGGTGATGTATTCTATCTGCATTCCAGATTGTTGGAGAGAGCAGCAAGAATGAGCGACGAGTACGGCGGAGGTTCCCTCACCGCACTTCCTATCATCGAGACCCAGGCAGGTGACGTTTCCGCATACATCCCTACCAATGTTATTTCCATCACTGACGGCCAGATCTATCTGGAGACAGAGATGTTCAACTCCGGTTTCAGACCCGCAGTAAACGCAGGTCTGTCCGTATCAAGAGTAGGCGGTGCCGCTCAGATCAAGGCGATGAAGAAGATCGCCGCACCTATCCGTGTAGAGCTGGCACAGTACAGAGAGCTGGCTGCTTTTGCGCAGTTCGGTTCCGAGCTTGACGCCGACACCAAGGAGAAGCTGGCACAGGGTGAGAGAATCAAGGAGGTTTTAAAACAGCCTCAGTACAATCCCATGCCCGTACAGTATCAGGTCATTATCATCTATGTTGTGACCCACAAGTATCTTCTTGATGTGGCCGTTTGCGACATCACCAGATTCGAGAAGGAATTCTTCGAGTATCTGGATACCTACTATCCCGAGATCCCCGCTTCCATCGTGAGCGATAAGGTTATTTCCGATGAGAAGGAAGAACTGCTCAAGAAGGCGATCGCAGAGTTCAAGCAGCAGTTTGCATAAGCTTGTTAACAAGAGGATAGAGGGAGACACGACCTATGGCATCAATGCGTGATATTAAGCGCCGCAGAGGCAGTATTCAGAGCACTCAGCAGATCACTAAGGCGATGAAACTGGTATCTACGGTCAAACTGCAGCGTGCAAGAGCAGGTGCAGAGCGCGCCAAGCCCTATTTTGAATGCATGTACAATACGGTCAGCAACATTCTGCTTCGTATGAGTGCAGGCGAGAACAAGTATCTCGCAGGTGACAGACCCGGCAAGAAGGCTGTCATCGTCATCACCTCCAACAGAGGTCTGGCAGGCGGATACAACTCCAACGTGGTGAAGCTTGTCACCCGCAATGAGGAATGGGACAAGGACGATCTGCTGATCTACGCCATCGGCAACAAGGGCAAGGATCTCTTGCAGAAGAGCGGTTATACAATCAAAGAGTCCCTTCCGGGACTGATCGAGGACCCGGTGTACCCGGATGCCATGCTGTTGGCCCAGAGACTTCTGGAGGCATTTGAGAACGAGGAGGTCAGCGAGATCTACCTGGCATATACAGTCTTTAAGAACACCGTGAGTCAGATCCCCACAGTGCTCAGACTCCTGCCGGTGAACCTGGAAGACCATAAGGCTGAAGATCTGGATGAAAACAGTGCAGCCATGAATTTTGAGCCCGGGGATGAGGAAGCTCTGGATATGATCATCCCGAAGTACGTTGCCAGCCTGATCTACGGCGCGATCGTAGAGGCGATGGCAAGTGAGAACGGCGCCCGCATGCAGGCGATGGACAACGCTACCAGCAATGCGGAGGATATGATCAGTGATCTGTCACTGAAGTACAACAGAGCAAGACAGAGTTCTATTACACAGGAGCTTACAGAGATCATTGCCGGTGCCGAGGCACAGGTGTAAGCTGTGTATTTTGAGAGTAAAAAGCCCTTTTTGGGCAGAAAGAGGTAGAAATGGCCGGAGAAAACAAAGGTAAGATCACTCAGGTCATCGGAGCGGTTCTTGACCTCCGATTCCCCAAGGGACATCTTCCTGAAATTCATGAGGCGATCCGCATTCCCACAAGGGATGGCGGAGAACTGACTGTTGAGGTTTCCCAGCACCTTGGCGACGATCTGGTAAGATGTATCGCCATGGGTACCACAGACGGTTTGATCAGAGGCATGGAGGCGATCGCTACCGGTGCACCCATCTCTGTTCCCGTAGGAGAGAAGACACTGGGACGTATTTTTAACGTATTGGGACAGGCCATCGACAATAAGCCCGCACCCGAAGGCGTGAAGTACCTTCCCATTCACAGACCAGCACCCAGCTTCGAGGCACAGTCCACCGAGACCGAGCTTCTCGAGACAGGTATCAAGGTCGTAGACCTGCTTTGCCCTTATCAGAAGGGTGGTAAGATCGGTCTGTTCGGCGGCGCAGGCGTAGGTAAAACAGTCCTGATCCAGGAGCTGATCCGAAACATCGCGACCGAGCACGGCGGATATTCTGTATTCACCGGCGTAGGCGAGCGTACCCGTGAGGGTAACGACCTCTACCACGAGATGAGCGAATCAGGCGTTATTGACAAGACTACCATGGTATTCGGTCAGATGAACGAGCCCCCCGGAGCAAGAATGCGCGTGGGTCTTACAGGACTTACCATGGCTGAATATTTCCGTGATGAAGGCGGTAAGGATGTGCTTCTGTTCATCGACAACATCTTCCGTTTCACACAGGCCGGCAGTGAGGTTTCCGCTCTGCTCGGACGTATGCCTTCCGCAGTAGGTTATCAGCCCACTCTGCAGACAGAGATGGGTGCGCTGCAGGAGCGTATCACCTCCACCAAGAACGGTTCCATCACCTCCGTACAGGCAGTTTATGTGCCTGCGGATGACCTGACCGACCCTGCTCCCGCAACTACTTTCGCACATCTGGACGCAACCACCGTTCTGTCCAGAAGCATCGTAGAGCTGGGCATTTATCCCGCAGTAGATCCTCTGGAGTCCACCTCCCGTATCCTCGATCCCAGAATCCTGGGTGAGGAGCATTATCGCACCGCCCGCGGTGTTCAGGAGATCCTTCAGAGATATAAGGAACTGCAGGACATCATCGCGATCCTTGGTATGGACGAGCTCTCCGAGGAAGACAGACTGGTAGTATCCCGCGCACGTAAGGTGCAGAGATTCCTTTCCCAGCCCTTCTTCGTAGCAGGCCAGTTTACCGGCCTTGAGGGTAAGTATGTTCCCATCAACGAGACGATCCGCGGCTTCAGAGAGATCCTGGACGGCAAGCACGACGAGATCCCCGAGAGCTACTTCTTAAATGCGGGCAGCATCGATGATGTAATCGCCAAGTTTGAGCGCAAGTAAGACCTAAATTGCCGGATGGGGCCATCCCCGGAACCGACCTGCAGGACGCAGGCGGACCGGCTTTACAGAAAGGAACGGTATGGCAGATAAATTTAAGCTGCGTATCATCACCCCCGACAGAGTATTCTACGAGGGGGAGGCAGATATGGTTGAATTTAATACGACGGAGGGCGAGATCGGTGTACTTCCGGGACATATCCCCATGACGGTGATCGTCAAGCCCGGCATCCTCACCATCACCGAGGCAGAAGGCACCAAAGAGGCGGCACTGCACTCCGGTTTTGCGGAGATCCTTCCCGGAGCCATCACGATCCTTGCAGAGATCATCGAATGGCCCGATGAGATCGATGAGCAGCGTGCGGAGGCCGCTATGAAGCGTGCTGAAGAGCACCTGCGCAACAAGACTTCCGATACGGACGTGACCCGCGCAGAGTTTGCGCTTCTGCGTGCACTGGCCCGAATCGAGGTTCTGAAGTAAGTGGCGCAAGCCTATAAGTAAGAATGATCATACGCAGTGCGGGTTGTGCCTTCTCGGGACGACAAGGCACTGCGTATCCGTTTTTTTACAAAGAATGCGGGGAGACCGCATTTATGCGAAAGCAGACAGGTGGAACATGGACGAATTGAGAAGTTTGTTGGAAGAGATCATGAATAGCGGGCTGGAACAGATCGTTCTGAGCAATACGAGAGATGCCGCGCAGGCGCTGCGTGTGCGTTTTCGCCCTGTGCTGTTAAAGGAGGAGCTGGTATTCCAGGAGTCTCTCTACAGGGGCAAACAGGTCTTCCATACCAACCACTCAAGGGAGGAGGTCATGGCGCGCATAGAGGAGCTGATGAGTGATCTGATGCGCCAGGGCGAGTTCCACGGAGCGAGCGCGGACGCAACACTTTTGGTCAGCAAGAAGGGCAAGCAGACCCTGAAGATCAAGAGAAGACAGGCTGCGGCTCCGGTAAAGACCGCCGAGGAGCTGACCCATAACCGCAGCAAAAAATACATCCTGCAGGACGGCGAGGTCATCGACTTCCTGGTGGGACTGGGGGTACAGACCCCCGACGGCAAGATCAAGAAGGACAAGTATGATAAGTTCCGCCAGATCAACCGCTACCTGGAGTTCATCGAGGATGTGCTCAAGGAGCTTCCTAAGGAGGGCACGGTGCGCATCATCGATTTTGGCTGCGGCAAGTCCTACCTGACCTTTGCGATGTACTATTATCTTCACGACCTGCAGCACAGAGACATCGTGGTGACAGGCCTTGACCTGAAAGAGGACGTGATCAGGCACTGCAACGCACTGGCAAAGGAGCTTGGTTTTGACAAGCTCACCTTTGAGGTGGGAGACATCAGCGCCTACGAGGGCACCGACAAGGTGGATATGGTGGTAACGCTTCACGCGTGCGACACCGCAACAGACTACGCACTTCAGAAGGCGGTAAACTGGGGCGCAAGCGTCATTCTGGCAGTTCCCTGCTGTCAGCATGAACTGAACCGCCAGATCAAAAATGAGACCCTGCAGCCTATCCTGAAATACGGCCTCATCAAGGAGCGCATGTCCGCGCTGATCACAGACGCGCTGCGCGCCAACCTCTTAGAGCAGCAGGGCTACAGGACACAGATCCTTGAATTTATCGATATGGAGCACACCCCCAAGAACCTTCTGATCCGCGCTGTCAGACAAAACGGCATGCGCCCGAAGAGTCAGAGCGGAGACCTGGCGGGGCTCGAAGAATTTTTACAAGTGAATCCCACATTGGAGAAGCTTTTTAAGGAATAAGATCTATGAAGAAGACAATCATCAAGTTTTCGGTTAGCCTTCTGGTTTTTATAGCCGCACTTGTCATCATCAACAAACAAATGAATGTGGACCACAACAACATGACTGTGGAGATCGCGGAGGCAACTCTGCCCGTGATCACCATGGACAAGGAAGGTGTTGCCTACAACAGGCTCACCGGCTACACGAATGCCATGGAGCCCGCATTCCAGAGAGACCGGGTGACTGTGCTGGGCGAGGGCAGAAAGCTTGCTTTTGATATTGCGACCTATGGCAGAGAGGTGAAGGACATCCGTCTGGAGCTTCGAAGCATGCAGGGGACCCGCCTGATCGAGAATACGAAGATCGACGATTTTGAAGAAAAAAATGGCAGGATCCACGTAAGCTGCGCGCTGAAGGACCTGATGGAGAAAAATAAAGAGTATTCCCTGACGATTTTCCTGACACTGGACAATGACGAGACCGTGCGTTTTTACACCGTTGCGATCTGGGGAGACGGACTTCACACGGAGGAGATCTTCGACTTCGTGCTGGATTTCCACAACAGACTCTACGACAGAGAATCCGCAAGGGAACTGACCAGATATCTGGAGTCCAACTCCGCGCTTGAGAGCAATACCTCCTTCCACAAGGTGAACATTCACAGCAGCTTTAAGCAGATCACCTGGGGAGACCTGGAGGTCACTGAGACCGTGAAGCCTGTGATCTGTTTGAAGGACATTGAGCAGCAGACCGCATCTTTGCTGGTGGACTACGGTGTATCAGCCCCTTCCGCTTCCGGCAAGGGTACCTCCGAGTACAAGGTGCAGGAGTATTTCCGCGTCCGCTTTACACCGGACAGAATGTATTTGCTGGATTATGAGAGGACCATGGACCAGATCCCTGCCATCGACAGCATGTACGGCAACGATAAGATCACTCTGGGCATCACCGGCAGCGATGTGCCCATGACAGAGACCGAGGACGGCAATGTGCTGGTATTTGAGGCGGCAGACAGACTCTGCAGCTACAATCTTGCAGCCAATAAGCTGGCAGTGCTTTTTGCCTTTGCGGACGAGAAGAACAACGACGAGCGCTCTACCTGTGACGACCACGGTATGAAGATCCTGGATGTGGACGAGGACGGCAATGTGAACTTCGCAGTCTACGGCTACATGAACAGAGGCCGACACGAGGGCGAAGTGGGCATCGAGCTCTACCGCTATGACGCGGCGCTGAACACCATCGAGGAGATCGTGTACATCCCCTATGACAAGAGCTTTGCGGTGCTGAACGTGCAGATGCAGAAGCTTCTGTACCTGAACAGAGAGGGCAGATTGTACCTCTATCTGGAGAGCTCCGTATACAAGGTGGACCTTGCAGACAAGAGCACCGAGAAGCTGTTCACCGTGGTGGACGACGCGAATTTTATGGTGTCTGCGGATCATAAGATCATGGCATGGCAGGACAGAGAGGACAGCGGCCGCTCTGTTTTAAGAATTTTGAATGTGGACACGGAAGTTTGGGCGATCGTGAGAGCCTTCTCCGACGAGACCATCTATCCCCTTGGCTTTATGGGCGACGATGTGGTCTACGGCACCGCTAAGGACGAGGACATCACCGACGATGTCATGGGTGATTCCGTGCCCCCGCTCTACAAGCTGACCATCTGCGGCGACAACGGCAAGGAGGTCAAGGAGTACAGAAGAGAGAATACCTACATCACTTCCTGCACCATTGACGAGGGTCAGATCACCATGAAGCGTGCCGCCAAGGGCGCCGACGGCAGATTCAACGCCACCGTTGAGGACCACATTATGAACAATGTGGAAAAGAAAACCGGCAAGAACCACGTGGTGACAAGCAGCATCGATGTCTACGAGCAGTATGTACAGATCCGCGTGAAGAATCCGATCGACTTAAAGAATCTGAAGATCCTGACTCCCAAGGAGCTGGTCTTCGAGGGCGGCAGAACCTTAGAACTTGACAAGGACGAGGAGACGAACAAGTACTACGCCTTCGGCCCTTACGGCGTGAACGGTATCTACACCCAGCCCGCACCTGCGGTCAAGGAGGCAGCCCGCGTATCCGGTGTAGTTGTCAACAGCGAGGGAAGCATTGTCTGGAAAAAGAAGAACCGCGTGGCCAAGAACCAGATTCTGGCCATCAAGGCGGACGAGGATATGAAGACCAAGAATTCTCTGGCAGTGTGCCTGGATGAGATGCTGAAGCACAGAGGCATCGTGCGTAACTCCCAGTATCTTTTAGAGCAGGGACAGACCGCCGAGGAGATCCTGGCACAGACTTCCGACTGGGAGGTACTGGACCTCTCCGGCTGCAGCCTGGATTCCCTTCTCTACTATGTCAACATGGACTACCCGATCTTGGTGCCCCTTAAGAATGACGAGGCGGTGCTGATCGTCGGCTTTAACGAGTATAATTCCGTGATCTTCGATCCCGTGGAGGGCAGCATCTACAAGAAGGGTCTGAATGATACTGCCGCATGGCTGGAGGAGAACGCCAAGGGTGCAGTCACTTACATCATAAAAGAATAGAATTCTGACGACTTTCGCACAATTACTTGCATTTTTATCCAATTTAAGCTATCCTTATGATATAATATTTACAGGAGGTGCGACTACAATGGGAAAGTTCGTAGTTCGTGAGACTAATACTGGTATCAAGTTTGATCTGAAGGCAGGTAATGGCGAGGTTATCGCTACTTCCGAAGTTTACACCACCGAGGCTGCATGCTTAAAGGGTATCGCAAGCGTACAGAAGAACGCTCCTATCGCAGCAGTTGAGAATCAGACCGTTGAAGGTTATGCTGTTGAGAAGCATCCTAAGTTTGAGGTGTATGAGGATAAGGCAGGCGAAATTCGTTTCCGTTTAAAGGCTACCAACGGCCAGATCATCGCTGTCAGCGAAGGTTACAAGGCAATGGCAGGCTGCATGAACGGTATCGAGTCCGTTAAGAAGAACGCTGTTGATTCCCCTATCGTTAAGCAGGAGAAGTAATTCGTCTTTATTGCAAAAAACAAAGCTCCGAGCGTAAGCCCGGAGCTTTTTGTTTTTTCCAACTCAATTTTTAATAAGACGGAATCGTCTTGAGACTTCTGTGTAATATCTTTGGTGAACGGAACATGTTTAACGATGTGTTCCGAATTTTTTTGAAAAAATGCAGCGCTTTATCGGTAAAGACCTGCAGCGCTGAAACTTGCAGCGCTTATTAGCGGAAAATGCGGCTTCTGTGGGGCAGCAGTGCATTTAAGAGGATCATGCCCAGGATGCCGCAGGAGATCACTTCGCCGATGCCGACGGTGAGCATGAAATAGAAGATGGAGCCCTCAAAGTGGTAAGCGTATGCAAGAATGAAGGGCACGATGATAGTGTTTGCAAGAATGGGGGGCAGGGGAGCCAGCCACTTGGAACGATTACGCAGAGCATAGGTTCCTACAGCACCGATCAGAGTCGCAATGCTACCGAAGATGATATCCAGAGGAATACTTCCGCAGAGCAGATTGCTGATGATGCAGCCTACGAACAGGCCGGGAATTGCGGCGGGGGTGAAAAAGGGAAGGATGGTGAGCGCTTCGGAGAAGCGTACCTGAATGGCGTAGCTTGCCAGTCCCAGGGAGTTGGCCAACAGAGTGAGCACAACATAAAGAGCAGCGATGATCGCTGCGTGGGTGATGAAAGTGACTTTCTTGTTCATTGAATTCTCCTTTAGTTTTGTTTTACGAGAGGAAGGTCTCGAACTCTCGGTAGATCGATGCGCGAAGCTGAGTGGAGACTCCGCGGCACCTGATTCATTATAGCAAAAAAGGGTATAAAGTCAAGCGCACAAAATACAAAAAAGGGACGATCGCTCGTCCCTTTTCTTACTAATCATTTATGCGGCTCGTTGGCCTTGATATCGGCTGTGCAGTTCGCAGGTCTCGATATCAGGCGCGCGGCTTATTGACCTTGATATCAGTCGTGCAGCTCGCCGGCCTTGTATCTTGCCACGATGTTCTGGATCCTCTCGTTGGGGTTCAGCAGGTCGCTGATGGAGGAATCGTGATTCAGAGTGTCGATGATGTAAGCGATGTACTTACTCATGTCACAGTTGATGTACCATTCTCTCTTAAGAAGCTCGGGAGTCTGGTAGATTAAGTTGGTGGTCAGCACCTTGTTGATGATGCCGGACTCGTATGCTCTGTCGAAGCGGTCCAGACCGTTGGTGAAAAGACCGAAGGTGGAGAAGATGAAGATCCTGCCTGCCTTGCGCTCCTTCAGCTCTCTTGCAACATCGATAACGCTCTCGCCGGAGGAGATCATATCATCGATGATGATGATGTCCTTGCCCTCAACGCTGGAGCCTAAGAACTCATGAGCAACGATGGGGTTGCGGCCGTCTACGATGCGGGTGTAGTCGCGGCGCTTATAGAACATGCCCATGTCAAGACCGAGCACGTTGGCAATATAGATGGCACGCTTCATGCCGCCTTCATCGGGGCTGACAACCATCATATGCTGGGAATCGATCTGCAGACCGCTTACGGTGCGGAGCAGACCCTTGATGAACTGGTATGCGGGCTGAACGGTCTCGAAACCATTCAGGGGAATTGCGTTCTGTACACGGGGGTCGTGAGCATCAAAGGTGATGATGTTGTCGACGCCCATTTTTACCATCTCCTGAAGTGCCAGTGCGCAGTCCAGAGACTCTCTGGAGGTACGGTTGTGCTGGCGGCTCTCATAGAGATAAGGCATGATCACGGTGATTCTGCGGGCCTTACCGCCTACTGCAGCGATAATTCTCTTCAGATCCTGATAGTGATCGTCGGGGGACATGTGGTTCTCATGTCCGCATAAGGAATAAGTCATGGAGTAGTTGCAGATATCGACCAGAAGATAAAGGTCGGTACCGCGGACGGATTCAAGGATCTGTCCCTTTGCCTCACCAGAACCAAAACGGGGTACCTTGGCGCTCAGTACGTAGGAGTCACGCTGATAGCCTGCGAATGCAAGGGATTCCTTGTGCTCGCTTTCACGCTCAGCTCTCCATTTCACCAGATAACTGTCTACCTTCTCACCCAGGGTCCTGCATCCCTCCAGAGGGATGATGCCCAGAGATCCGACAGGTATGGTCTCAAGATTTCTTTTTTCTTCGCGGTTTGCCATGAATAATCCTCGCTTTGATCAAATTCTTCGGTTGATGGAAGTTGCAAGATCTTAATACTTATGTCAAATGCTGTGATGTCAATTGCCTGAAGTTCGCTTTGCCATGCGGATGTCCGGACCGGTAAGCTTGCAGGCGGTATAATTGCTGATGATGCGAGAGAACACTCTGTCGGAGTAGCGGTCCCTGAGCTCCTCCAGATTTAAGTTGGTGGAGATGATGGTGGGACGCTTGCGCAGATGTCTCTCATTCAGGCAGGAAAAAAGCTGTGAAGCCACAAAGGAATTGGTGACCTCGGTGCCGAGATCGTCGATGATCAGAAGATCGAAATCGTAGAGGTCCCGGTAGAAGCTGTGCAGTTCCTCCTTGCTCTTTGCATCGAAGGAGTAGCGGGCCAGCGTATCAAACAGGCTTACGGCGCTGTAGTAGATCACGGAGTGACCGCCCTGCATCAGTTCGTTGGCTATGCAGCCGGACAGAAAGCTCTTGCCCGTACCTACTGTACCATAAAAGAATAAATTGTGGTAGTCCTGATTGAAGTTTTCTACAAAATTGTAGGAAATCTTGACTGCGCGGCGGAAAAGATCCAGATCCCTGCCCTCATAGTAGTCGTAGCTTAAGTCGGCAAAGGTCTGATCCGCAAGAAGCTGTCTGATGTTGGACTGCTCGTAGAGGAGTGCGATCTCCTTGTCGCGCAGGCAGTGACACTTCTCGCGGTAGCCGTCCGCGGTCAGAATGTAGCCTGTATCCTCGCAGTCGCGGCAGGTGTAGACGGGCTCCAGGTAGTCGGCGGGGTAGCCGGCTTCCGAGAGGAGATCCTCGCGTCTTAAGCGGAGAGCGGCAAGCTCAAGGCGCAATGCCTCAAGCGCGTCATCGTCGCCTGCAAGGAGCGCTCTTGATCTGCGGATGGCAAGCGTGCTCACGTTGTCCGCAAGCTCCGACAGTTCCGGGATCTTCGCGTACATCTCTTCGCGGCGGTCCTCCAGGATGCGTCTGTTGCGGTCCTTGGTCTGCTCGTACTCGCGCATGATCGATTCATACTGCGTATTGTTAAGCGTCACGTCTGCCTCCTTAGTTACTCAGAAGTTCCTTCTCCAGACTGTTGAAATCGTAGTTGTTCTGGGAGAACTGGTTAAAACGGTTGGAAGAGGAGACCTGCCTTGCGGCGGTTTTCTTCTTCTGCTGGTGAATATCGTCGATTCTCTGAATATCCGCTGTGTGATGAACATTGGCCTGTTTCCAGCTGCTCAGAATGCCTTCAGCGTATTCAAAGCGGTATTTGTCGGTTGCCAGTACGGTGCGCTCGCAGGCCTCTAAGATGATGTCTGTGGAGAAACCGTACTCTTTGGTCCAGCGCAGGATGTACTCAAGCTCCTTGTGAGTGGGGCTGCCTGTGCGGCCAAGCTCGTTCATGATGGTGTATACGCTCTTGTCGTATTTGCTGCCGCGGGCTGCGGCCTGCTCGGGAGTAGTGATGCCGGACTCTGCCCAGTCGATCGCTACCTTCTCGATGTATTTGAAATCCTTCTTGCCGCGGTCTACGCAGTACTGGATCAGGTAATCGATGAGATCGTCGGAAAAATGTAAAACATCCGTAAAGAAGAGGATGGTCTTAAGCTCCGCGGGAGTAAGAGGTCTGCCGATGTAGGACTCGGCGATAAAAAGAAGCTGCGCGGTGTTCTCGCGTGCCTTGAATTCCCTGAGCTTGTCGGCGGAGTATGCGGGCTTAATGAAGGCGGGCACGGGGGTCTCCTCAGCGGATACGGGGATCGCGTGTGCCTCGGGCGCGGGAACGGCTGCGGGAGCCTGTGCGGGCGCTGTGTATGCAGGTGCGGCAGCTGCCTCGGCTGCTTCTGCCTGAAGGGGCAGGGAAGCCTCTGCGGGACATACGGGGGCTGCGGAGAGACTGCGCATATGAATGCCGATGAGATTCTTATCGGCATCGAAATCAAGGACAAGAAGTCCCTGCTTCTCCCAGTATCTGAGAGCGCGCAGAATGTCCTTCTCGGTATGGTTAAACTTGTCCGCAATGTCGGAGATGCCAACGGACAGATTGGCGCCCAGCATGCGGAGAAGGTAGAAATATACCTTCAGCTGCGCGTCGTTCGCATTGGCCATATACTCATCGATAAAACGATTGGACACAGTGGTGGAACTGATGTAATTATCCTTGTAGATCGTTAAACGTGCCATCGAAAAAACCCCTCAAACCAACTTGCTCAAAAGAGCGTACTTCAGTATAGCATAAGGCATTTAGGAAAGAAATAGTCAAAATCCCGAAAGCGAAAAGGGCCTGAAAAAGGGGTCAAAATGTGGATAATGTGCATAGTGTGGATGATTTTTCCGGGGCGCCCGAAAACCGTGGAAAACAGGGCATTTCCGGTTCTTCGGTTATCCACATGGCCGAAAAAAATTATCCACAGCGGATCGGTTGTCTTTAACCGAACTGACTGTGGATAACGTGGATAACTATTGTCCGAGGAGCTTTTCTCCTATTTTATGTACATCTCCGGCGCCCATAGTTATCAACAGGTCGCCGTTTATGCAATTTTCCAAAAGGAAATTTTCCGTTTCGTCAAAAGTAGGGAAAAATTCGCATCTCTTGCCCAGGGCCAGGATCTCGTCGCGCAGATCTGCGGAGGAGATGCCGCAGGTGTTCTTCTCTCTTGCCGCATAGATGTCTGTGAGGACTACTGCGTCGGCTAAGGAGAGCGCCTTGGCGAAGTCCTTCAGGAAGGCCTTGGTGCGGGAGTAGGTGTGAGGCTGGAATACGCACCAGAGGGTCTTGTGAGGCAGATTGGACGCTGCGGTGAGGGTCGCGGTGATCTCGGTGGGATGGTGGGCATAATCGTCCACGATGTTCACACCTGCGATGGTGCCCTTGTACTCAAAGCGTCTGCCTGCGCCGGTGAAGGCGGAGAGAGTCCCGGCTGCGCCGTCGAGGTCAAGCTCGAGCACATCGGCGAGAGCCAGTGCTGCCAGCGCATTCTCGATATTGTGAGAGCCGGGAACGCCGAGTGCGATCCTGCGGGGCTCTCTGCCCGCGCTGTGGAATAAGAAGGTGGGATGACCCTGCTCGTCGTAGCTTACGTCGGAAGCATAGTAGCTGCAGGGAGCATTCTCACTTGTGGTGTCACTGAGACCGTAGGTCACTACCTTGCAGGGAAGACCTTCGGTGAGTTCGGAATACCTGTCGATGCTGCCGTTGATGATCAGGCAGCCGTCTGCGGGAAGCAGCTCGGCAAATTTGCGGAAGGAGCATCTGATGTCCGCAAGATCCTTGAAGAAGTCCAGATGGTCCTCCTCAACATTCAGGATCAGTCCCACGGTGGGGAAGAAGCTTAAGAAGCTGTTGGTGTACTCGCATGCCTCGGTGACCAGGTAATCGCTTCTGCCGATGCGCACGTTGCCGCCGATGCTCTTTAACATGCCGCCTACGAAGACGGTGGGATCGGTGTCTGCGTGAAGCAGGATCTCACTGATCATGGAAGTTGTGGTGGTCTTGCCGTGGGTGCCGCTGACTGCGACGGACACGGGATAGCCAAGCATGACCTGACCGAGAAGTTCGCCGCGGGTCAGGCAGGGAATGTTCTTCTCATGAGCCGCAACGTACTCGGGGTTGTCCTTGCCGATGGCACTGGTGAAAACAACACAGTCGATGTCGTCGGTGATGTTCTCTCTGCGCTGACCGTAAAAGACTTTGATGCCCTTCTGCTCAAGCACCTGTGTGATGGGGCTTGCGGCTCTGTCGGAGCCGGATACGCGAAAGCCCTTGTCTGCCAGAAGCTCGGCAAGTCCGCTCATGCTGACACCGCCGATGCCCACAAAGTAGACAGAGGCGGGGTTGGAAAAATCTATTTTATACATGGTAATACCTTCTTTTCGGTTTTTCTCCTTACATTATAAACACATCGGCCGAAAAAGACAAATGCAAAATATGCGGGCCGACCGGGGAAAGACTTTTTCTGCCCGATTTTTCGGAAAACGGCACACTTTGGCGGTAAAAATGTTATAAATATACAATAAAAATCCGATGAGAGATATTTTTCTGTTCATTATGAATAGAAAAAATGGGTTTTTCGCCGATTTTTTCGTCGGAAATATTCACTTTTGGTCAGCTCTGTGATATAATATGTCACGGGATTCTGACGCTTGGCGGATTTTTGCCGCAGAATGGGCGGATCCCGACAGCATAGTGCCGGGAAAACGCGCAGGAACGACCCCGTGACAGCGCAGATTTTCGAAGCATGACGGAAAAATTAGTTGAGGTGATGACATGATTAAGAAAGAAATGATCGCCATGTTGTTGGCAGGCGGACAGGGCAGCCGTCTTGGTGTTCTCACATCCAAGGTAGCGAAGCCCGCAGTCGCATTCGGAGGCAAGTATCGTATTATCGACTTCCCTCTCTCCAACTGTATCAACTCAGGTGTGGATACAGTCGGTGTCTTGACACAGTATCAGCCCCTCAGGCTGAACACTCACATCGGAATCGGTATTCCGTGGGATCTTGACCGCAACATCGGCGGTGTAACCGTACTTCCTCCTTATGAGAAGAGTGCAAACAGTGAGTGGTATACCGGTACTGCTAACGCAATCTATCAGAACTTAGAGTACATGGACAGCTTTAATCCCGAGTACGTTCTGATCCTTTCCGGTGACCATATCTATAAGATGGATTATGAACTGATGCTTGACTTCCACAAGCAGAACGGCGCTGATGTTACCATCGCTGTTATGCCCGTTCCGTGGGAAGAGGCAAGCCGCTTCGGTATCATGATCACTGATGACAACAAGCGCATCACCGAGTTTGAAGAGAAGCCCGCAAATCCCAGAAGCAACCTTGCAAGTATGGGTATCTACATCTTCAACTGGAAGACTCTGAAGGAGGCTCTGATCACCAACGCATCCCAGCCTTCCCTCGACTTCGGTAAGCATATCATTCCTTACTGCCATGAGAATGGTTCACCTCTTTATGCTTACGAGTTCACCGGTTACTGGAAGGATGTAGGAACCTTAAGCTCTTACTGGGAAGCTAATATGGAGCTTATCGATATCGTTCCCGAGTTCAACCTCTACGAGGAGTACTGGAAGATCTACACCAAGAGTGAGATCCAGCCCCCTCAGTACCTTGCTGCCGACAGCGTAGTTGAGCGCTGCATCATCGGTGAGGGTACCGATATCTACGGCGAAGTTTACAACTCTGTTATCGGCTGCGGCGTTACCATCGGCAAGGGCACCGTTGTTCGTGATTCCATCATCATGAACCATACCCAGATCGGTGAGAACTGTGAGCTGACCAAGGCTATCATTGCTGAAGAGGCAGTGATCGGCAACAATGTTAAGCTGGGCGTCGGTGAGGAAGCTCCCAATGAGACCGCACCTCACATCTACAACCAGGGTATCGTTACCATCGGTGAGAAGACTGTTGTTCCCGACGGTATCAGCGTAGGCAAGAACAGTGTTATCTTCGGAGCTACTACAGCTGATGATTACGACAATGGTACTCTTGCCAGCGGCAGAACATTAATTAAGGCAGGTGAATAAGAGTGAGAGCAATCGGTATTATTTTAGCAGGTGGTAACAACCACAGAATGAAAGAACTTTCCCGCAAGCGTGCAGTCTGCGCAATGCCCGTTGCCGGCAGCTATCGCAGCATTGACTTCACCCTGAGCAATATGTCCAATTCTCATATTCAGAAGGTTGCAGTACTGACCCAGTACAATGCAAGAAGCCTGAATGAGCATCTGAATTCCTCCAAGTGGTGGGATTTCGGACGTAAGCAGGGCGGCCTCTATGTACTTACCCCCGTGGTGACCGCTGACAACAGCAACTGGTACAGAGGAACCGCTGACGCGATCTTCCAGAACTTAAGCTTCTTAAAGGACAGCCACGAGCCCTACGTAGTGATCTCCTCCGGTGACGGCGTTTACAAGCTCGACTTCAACAAGGTACTTGAGTACCACATCGAGAACAAGGCTGATATCACCGTTGTATGCCGCGACATGGAGCCCGATGCAAACATCGAGCGTTTCGGTGCCGTTCGCATGGACGAGGACAATCGTATCGTAGATTTCGAAGAGAAGCCTCTTTTTGCTAAGTCCAACACCGTATCCTGCGGTATCTACGTGATCCGCCGTCGTCTCCTGATCGAGATGATCGAGAAGTGTGCGGAAGAAGACCGCTATGATTTTGTTAGAGATATTCTTATACGCTACAAGGAATTGAAGCGTATTTATGGATATAAGATGGATTCCTACTGGCGCAATATCGCATCTGTTGAAGATTACTTCAGCACCAACATGGACTTCTTAAAGCCCGAGGTACGTGATTACTTCTTCAAGCAGTATCCCGATATCTATTCCAAGGTTGACGATCTTCCTCCCGCAAAGTACAATCCCGGAGCAACTGTCAAGAACAGCCTGATCTCCAGCGGATGTATCGTAAACGGTACTGTGGAGAATTCCGTGATCTTCAAGAAGAGTTATGTGGGCAATAATTGCGTAATTAAGAATTCCATCATCTTAAATGACGTCTACATTGGGGATAACACTTACATCGAGAATTGCATCGTAGAGAGCCGCGACACCATCAAGGCAAATTCCAGATTCGTAGGTGAAGGAGACGTCAAGATCGTTGTTGAGCGCAACGAGAGATATGTAATCTAACTTAAAACACATTACTAAGGGGAGGCACAAGATGCAAATCACTGACGTAAGAGTTCGCAAGATTACCAAGGAAGGTAAGATGCGAGCTATCGTTTCCATGACTTTGGACAACGCGTTTGTGGTTCATGACATCAAGGTCATCGAAGGAGAGAGAGGATTATTTATCGCAATGCCCAGTAAAAAGGCAACCGATGGGGAGTATCGGGATATTGCGCATCCTATCAATTCCGAGGCCAGAGACAGTATGCAGAAAATCATACTGGAGTGTTATGAAAAGGCCATGAGCGAGTCAGACTTCGACGACGAAGAAGCATGAATTCGATGAAACATTAGTCAAAGGTCCGAAGATCAATGACAAAAATATACTCTCTGCCGAGGGGACGGGAACGTAAGGACCCGAGTCGGCAGAGAGTATTTTTTTTGCGGGAAAAAGAGGAGGCGGCCGGGCCGCCTGTGTACTTGAAAAAAATGACCGCAGCGTCTATAATAAAAAGGAACATATGTTCAAGAGTGATCACGCCGGAGAGGAGGGAGCGCATGGATAAGGAGCTCAAGGAGCGCGCAGGAACGCAGTCTTTTGACGCGTCCGAGACAGGACATATTTATATAGCCATCGATCTGAAGTCCTTCTATGCCTCCGTAGAGTGCGTTGAGAGGGGCTTAGATCCCCTGACCACCAACCTCGTGGTGGCGGATGCTTCCCGCACGGAGAAGACCATCTGCCTTGCGGTGTCCCCCTCCCTGAAGGCCTACGGTATCCCCGGAAGAGCCAGACTCTTCGAGGTGGTGCAGAAGGTGAAGGAGGTCAACAGAGGCAGACTTGGCAGGGCGCCGGGAAGAGAATTTACGGGCGCGTCCTATTTTTCACAGGAGCTTGCGGCCAATCCCTCTCTGGAACTTTCCTATATCACCGCCATTCCCAGAATGGCCTATTATATCGAATACAGTACCAGAATTTATGATATATACCTGAAATACGTGGCAAAAGAGGACATTCACGTCTATTCCATCGATGAGGTGTTCATGGATGTGACGCAGTATCTCCACGTCTACAAGATGACGGCGCGAGAGCTTGCCATGGTCATCATCAAGGATGTGCTCCAGACCACGGGCATTACCGCCACGGCGGGCGTGGGCACCAATCTGTACCTGTGCAAGGTGGCCATGGACATCGTGGCAAAACACGTAGAACCCAACGAGGACGGCGTGCGCATCGCTGCCCTGAACGAAATGTCCTACAGGCAGCTTCTGTGGAATCACAGACCGCTGACCGACTTCTGGAGACTGGGCAGGGGCTACGAGAAGAAGCTGGAGGAGAACGGACTTTTTACCATGGGAGACATCGCCAGATGCTCTCTGGGCGGTCCTGCGGACTTCTACAATGAAGACCTGCTGTACAGACTTTTCGGCATCAATGCGGAGCTTCTGATCGACCACGCGTGGGGCTGGGAGCCCTGCACCATAGAGGACATTCACGGCTATAAGCCACAGACCAACAGTTTAAGCTCCGGCCAGGTGCTGCAGCAGCCCTATCCCATGGACAAGGCCAAGCTCATCGTGAAGGAGATGACCGACATGATGGCCCTGGACCTGGTGGAAAAAGGACTGGTGACGGACCAGCTGACATTGACCCTTGGACATGATATTGAGAATCTGACGGATCCCTCCATCAGCAGCGGATACCGCGGCGAGGTGACCGAGGACCGCTACGGCAGAAGGGTGCCCAAGCACGCTCACGGAACCGCCAACCTCGGCAGATATACCGCGTCCTCCGAGTTAATGACAGAGAAGATGTTAGAGCTTTTTGACCGCATTACGGACCCTGCACTTTTGGTGCGCCGCGTGACCGTGGTTGCCAACCATGTGGTGAGCAGGGACAGCGCCATGCAGGCACCTGTTTTTGAGCAGCTGTCGCTCTTT
>JAZULD010000187.1:0-5804 GCA_045643625.1 Acetatifactor sp.
CTCAGTGATTACCATTCGCCCCCCAAATGTCGCATGCGAGCTTACATATTTGCCCGGCTCATCGGGAAAATAGATAAAGGAGCGGCCAAAGCTGCTCCTTTTTCTCTTGTATCTATATTGTGACTGAATTCTTCTGAACCCAAAATGCCGCCCCTTACCTCTTGACTCCTAGCAAAGCTAGGTGGGTAACCGCAACCGATTTTTTGCCTTCCCTTGCGATCCTCGAATGAGTGAGGGCCTGACAGCCGACCGGCGATATAGGAATCCCGTAAAAGTAAATGTAGGTTCAAAAACGGTAAGGTTTATCGCACATTTCAGGCTAATTTTATTATAGCCTTTTTCGGTTGGAAATACAACTGTTAAATAGTTAACACTAATCTCCGCAGCGGGTGAGAAGTTCTTCCCATCTTGCGTCGACTTCTGCCTGGAAAGCAGCTAAGAGATCTGCGTTCTCAGGCTTAAACAGGTGCTTAAAGCGGCCCTGCAGTCTTAAGAACTCCTCGATGGGCAGCTTGTTCTTGGGCTTGTAGTTTAAGATCCACTTGCCGTCTACCACCTCAAACAGGGGCCAGTAACAGGTCTCAACGCCCATCTTGCAGATCTCGATGATCTTGGGTGCATCGTACTTCCAGCCTCTGGGGCAGGGAGCCATTACGTTTAAGAAAGCTGCGCCGGGAGTGTAGATCGCTCTCTCACTCTTCACATACAGATCCTTCATGTTGCCGATAAAAGTGGTCTGCGCAACATAAGGAATGTGATGTGCTGCGATGACAGCTGCCAGATCTTTTCTCGCCTGGGGCTTACCGTTGCTCTCGCTTCCGACAGGTGTGGTGGTAGTATCCGCATACTGAGGAGTTGCGGAGGAACGCTGTACACCGGTGTTCATGTAAGCACCGTTGTCGTAACACACATACACCATGTCGTGGCCTCTCTCCATAGCACCGGAGAGGGACTGCATACCGATATCGTAGGTACCGCCGTCGCCGCCGAAGGTGATGAACTTGTAATTGTCCTGCACTTTGCCTCTCTTCACAAGGGCCTTGTAAGCGGTCTCAACGCCGGACATGGTTGCACCTGCATTTTCAAAAGCGGTGTGGATGTAGCTGTCCTCATATGCTGTATAGGGATACATGTAGGAGGAAACCTCAAGACAGCCTGTTGCGTTGCCCACAACTGCCTTATCGCCGGGATGCAGTGCTTTCAGCACGTTTCTCACGGTGATGGTGCCGCCGCAGCCCGCACACATTCTGTGTCCGGGAGCAAGACGCTCCTCTCTTCCCTGAATTTCTCTAAAATCAAATTTCTTCTGTTCCACTTCTGTTACCTGCCCTTCTCTTAAGCTTCCTCGGCACTGCGAAGTCCCAAATAAGGATATGCGCCGAATGTATTCTCGCCGCCTGCAAGCTTCTCAAGCTTAGCGAACACATCCTCCACATCGGAGACCTTCACATCTCTGCCGCTCAATCCGTAGAACAGATTGACAGTTTCACAGGTTGCCTTTGCACGGTAAAGTGCAGCGGTCAGTTCGGCGCCCAGAGGACCGCCCACGCTGTTGTAGCCTTCGCTTCGGTCCATAATGGCAACTGCCTTGCAGTTTTTCAGGGCTGCAGCCATCTCCTCACCGGGGAAGGGACGGAAGACACGTACCTTCATGAGACCGGCTTTTACGCCTCTCTCGCGCAGGTTGTCGATTGCATCCTTGATGGTACCGCAGACACTGCCGATCGCTACGACCGCAAAATCAGCATCCTCAAGGCGATAGCCCTCAAAGAAGCCGTACTCTCTGCCGGACATTGCCTTGAATTCCTCTGCCACCTGCAGAATGACTTCCTTGGCATTGATCATGCCCTGCGCCTGTGCGCGCTTTGCCTCCATACAGTAGGGGCTGATCGCATAAGGACCCACTGCCATGCTCTCGTCCTTCTTAAGCAGGTAGTGCTCGGGCTCAAAGGTGCCTACGAACTCCTTGACTGCCTCATCGGGAAGTAAGGTGATATTCTCTACCGCATGGCTTGTGATAAAACCGTCCTGGCAGATCATGATGGGGAGCTTAACATCTGCATGCTCCGCAATACGGTATGCCTGAACAGTGTTGTCGTATGCTTCCTGGTTGTTCTCGGAGTAGATCTGGATCCAGCCTGCGTCTCTTGCACCCATGCTGTCGGAGTGCTCCGCGTTGATGTTGATGGGGCCTGACAGGGCACGGTTGACTACCTCCAGCAGAATAGGAAGGCGGTCGGATGCCGCTACATAGAGAACCTCCCACATGAAGGCAAGACCGCAGGAGCTGGTTGCAGTCAGAGTTCTTGCGCCGGCTGCGCTGGCACCGATGGCCGCACTCATTGCACTGTGCTCACTCTCCACAGGGATAAATTCTGTACCGATCTCACCGTTTGCGATCATATTGGACACAAACTGAGGGATCTCGGTGGAAGGTGTGATGGGAAAAGCCGGCATGACATCGGGGTCGATCTGTCTGATCGCATGAGCCACAGCCTCATTGCCGGACATTCTATCCTTGATCTGATTGGATACTGACATTTTTTACCTCATTTCTGCGCTGATCTTCAGCGTATTATCTGATGGGTGAAAGATCACCTCGGAAAAATCAAAATTTAGAGCGAGCCGCCCGGAAGATCCTTTACTCGGGGATCTCCATGGTGATCGCCTTGAAGGGGCATGCTGCCACACAGATGCCGCAGCCCTTGCAGTGATCGTAATCGAACTCTTCTCTCTTGTTGTCCTTCACAGGAATACTGCTGTCGGGGCAATAGGGAACACAGAGCAGGCACTGCTTGCACTTCTCCTTATCCCAGATGGGAGTCTCGGTGCGCCACTCGCCGGTCTTAAACAGCTTGGAAGTTGCGCTCTCATGGATCTGCAGTCCCTCGGTCAGGTCCTGCCAGTTGGTATTTTCATTGATAAATTCTGCCTTTAATGCCATTAGAACACCTCCGTAAAGGCCATCTTCAGAGCCTTCATATTGCCATCCAGGACTTCGGGTTTCTTCGCGAACTTATGCTCCAGGGACTGCTTCATGGTATTTAAGAAGGCTTCTTCCTCCATGATGCCGGACACCTTCACGATCGCTGCCAGCATGGGAGTGTTGGGGAAATACTTGCCAAGAGTCTCCATGCAGACCTTTCTCGCATTGATAATAAATACCTTGCCTTCGTAGCCCTTCAGCTGAGGAATGATCTCCTCCTTGGTCTTTAAGGTATTGATCAGAATTGCGCCGTCCTTCTTAAGTCCTGCGGTCACATCCACGCTTGTGAGCAGGGTGTCGTCCACCACTACCACAAAATCGGGCTCGTAAATATTAGAATGCACTCTGATAGGCTTATCGCTGATGCGGTCATATGCGGTGATGGGTGCGCCCATTCTCTCGGGGCCGTACTCGGGGAAGCCCTGTACATGCTTGCCCATCTGAAAACACACATCCGCCAACAGAAGCGCCGCTGTCTTCGCGCCCTGTCCGCCTCTGCCGTGCCAACGAATTTCGGTCAAGGTTCTCATTACTGTTTTAATCCATCCTTTATCACTTTATCACGCGAAATTTCGCATGCCTAACTAATATACTTGATTTCAAAGCAATTGTAAATGATGTTTTTTATGGATTGTACTGAAAAAAATACAATTTTTTCAGTCAAAAACCACAAAAAAGACCTGTTCACATTGCTGTGAACAGGTCTCATGATTCATTTTAATTGACCGTGTCGGTCGAATTGTCGTTCAGAATTACAGAGAAGCAGCCTGATCAACGATTCTCTTAAGAGCCTCAAGAGCCTCATCGGGAAGCTTGTCATAGCCTTCCTTCTTAACTGCGAAGCCTTCAACTGCATCTACGCGGTTCTGCATAGCAGCCTTAAGAGCCTGGGTGTAATCCTTGTCAGCAAGGTCGGGAGCGAAGCCTTCCCAATCCATGATCTCGATGTCGGTGAAAGGACCCCACTGAGTGAAGCTTGCCTTACCTTCAACGATGGTCTCAAGGATACCAAGGGTATCAGCGGGCTTAACCTTCTTGCCCATGAAGTCGCCGGTGTTGATGATGTAGCAATCAACGTCCTTCTCTTCTACGAGCTTCTTGAACTTCTCATAGTCGTTAACCAGAGGATAGGTTCTGAAAGGATTTGCATAAGGAACGATACGAAGAGCGTTCATATCGGTACCTGCTGCTACACGCTCTGCTGTAGAGGTCTTGGTAGCAAGGGTAGCACCCATAACAGATGCAAGAGCTGCACCCTTAAGCTTAACTACGGGAGGGATAACGGGATCCTTCATGATCCAGAAGATAGCGTTTACGGGAGCGTCGATCTTATCAACACGGTTAGGAGACCATAACTTGGACTTGATTGCACGGCCGTTACCGTTTCTGATATCCTCGGTTACCAGCTGAACCTTACCGTCCTCATCAAGAGTTGCGGAGCAGTTCTGAGCGGTAAGCAGATAGGTGTTATCGGGACAACCGGTAGGGTAATCTGCAGTCTTATCGAAATAGGTAGGCTCAAGAGCGATGGAAGCACAGGTATCGGTGTTGATGATGAAAGCGTCATCATGAAGAACCTTGATCTCGTACTTGCCGCCGTGCTTAGCGTGGGTAAGGGTGGACTTACCGGATCCGGACAGACCGTATACGGAAGCAACGAACTTGCTGCCGTCTGCAAGGGTGTACTCCTTCTGACCGCCGTGGCAGGAAGCGTAACCGTTTCTGTTAGCGATTGCCCATGCCATGGTCAGGGTACCCTTCTTGTGCTCACCAAAGTACTTCATACCAAGGATACATGCACAGTTCTGGTCGGTATCGAAATAGCAAAGGGTAAGAGGATCGCTTAAGCAGCTGAAGTCAAGATCGGGAGCATCAACGGGTGCCCACTGAGGATTGGAGAAGATGTAAACATCAGGCTCCTTGCCTTCGCCAACGGGCTGAGAATTCTTGTACATCTCAACATACTTGTCGGACATATACTGGAAGTTGAGCATCCAGTTGTAAAGGATGTTCTCTTCACCTTCGGGAATTAACAGATGAGCCTTTACCATAAACTCGGGATCAAGGCCGATGTAGCACTCTGCGTGATACAGGGTCTCCCAACGGGTTCTGTAAACTGCATCCATAACGATCTTATCAAGCTTGGTAGCATCTACGCCGGGCTCACCCTTGATACGACGAGCCTGAGCATAACGACCGGTAACAGCGCCGTCGTTGAACAGCAGAACCTTAGCGTCCTTCTCAAGGCCGATCTCTTCTGCTCTGTGAACAGGCATATCGGTAACGATGGTTCCGGGTGAATTCTTAGCCAGCTCATAAGCCTCTTTTAAGGTGTTAACTTTAACTACGTTATTGCCATAGAAAGCACCTTCGATAATAGAACGTGTCCTGCTGAAACCGGGCTTACCTGCGCCAATTTCAGAAATCGGATAATAAGCTTTTGTTGACATTTAAAACGTCCTCCTTCATTGGTTAATATTTCTACTGCAGACTATGCAGTATATTGTGTTTTTACAGAGAAATCAGAATAGCCCATATTTCTCCATATTCTAATTTATTATCTCAAAGCAAGTGTCAAAAGTCAACAGCATTCTGTTTCTTTTTTAAGCCATGCATACTCTTCCGCATTCAGGTAAGGAGCAAGCTTCTCGCACACGGTCTTCTGATAATCGCGGTAAAGTTTAAGGGTCTTCTCATCCAGAAGTTCGGGGCGCATTGCCTCTGGATCTAAGGGTACCCAGGTCAGGGTGTCAAAGTGCATGAATCTGCCGTATTCGTTCTTCTCTCCGCTCTTTACGGTGAGCACATTCTCGATGCG
>JAZULD010000188.1:0-19277 GCA_045643625.1 Acetatifactor sp.
CCATTCCCGCTATGATCGTCGGCTGTGCAGTCGACTATCTCTTCGGCACCGCATGGTTCGTACATCAGATGAACGCCACCTGGGCTTACGCGATCAGCGTGTGCGTAACTCCCTTCATTCCCGTAGATCTGATCAAGATCGTCATCGCAGCGATCCTGGGCAAAGCAGTTCGCGGTCCCCTCTTAAAGGCAGGACTGCTTCCCGGCAATAAGGAGCAGTAATCTTCATCGTTCCACTTAAGAAGCAATTCCTCCCGTAGAGTTTCTCCTCCCGGGGCGGAATTTCCTCCTTAGAAAATAAAAATATCTCCAAAAAAGGATGTGTCCGCCTCTGCGGGCACATCCTTTTTGGCTTTAAAAATATTTTAAAGTTCATTTAAGCTTCATACCGTAACATGGTACCATGCAAAAATACTCCGAAAGGAAGAGACCCTCATGTATATTTTTAAAAACGCGTTAAAATGCATCAGCCGCTCCATGGGCAGGAATATTCTGCTTGGCATCATTGCGTTGGTGATCGCCGTGTCAGCCTGCATCGGACTGTCCATCAGGCAGGCTGCCGACAGCGCCAAAAAGGACACCTTAGAGACCATGAACATCACGGCTTCCATCTCCTTTGACCGTCGTTCCATGATGAACAATATGGAGATGCCCCAAATGGGTGACAGTTCTAACCGCGGCGGCTTCGACAGAAGTCAGTTTGCGCAGATGATGGGCGGCGCCCAGAGCCTGACCGCTGAGGAATACTTAACCTATGCGCAGGCTGAATCCGTATCCGATTTTTACTACAGTCTGACCGCAAGCTTTAACGGCTCCGACAATTTAACCCCCGTAAGCAGCGAGGAGGAGACCTCCTCCGAGGATACCGGCACCGATGCAGTTCCCGATGTCTTTGCAGGTATGGGCAGCTTTGGCGGAGGCCGCACAGGCGGTCGCATGGGCATGATGAGCCTGGCAAACAGCGGCGACTTCTCCGTTGTGGGCTACAGCTCCGACAGCGCCATGACTGATTTTGTAAACGGTTCCGCTGCGATTATCGAGGGCAGTGTTTTCGAGGAAGGCACCACCGACAATGACTGTATCATCTCCGAGGAGCTGGCACTGTACAACGGCCTCACCGTAGGTGACACAATTGTCATAACCAATGCATTAAACGAGAGCGAGAAATACGAGCTCACCGTCAACGGTATTTATACAAGCTCCGAGAGTAATGACTTTATGAGTGCCATGTTCCGCGGTGTTCAGGACCCCGCCAACCGCATCTATTTAAGCGCGGCGGCTCTGCAGAACATCATTGATGCTTCCGAAGTCTCCTCAACCACCGTTACCGATGAGTCCACCGGCCGGCAGTATGAGACCGCCATCACAGGCAGCCTGGCCGCAACCTATGTGTTCAAGGATCCCGATTCCTTCTACCGCTTTGAGGAGGAGGCAAGAGCACTGGGACTTCCCGACTCCTTCACCGTGACCTCCATCGACGTCACCGCCTATGAGAACAGCCTCACTCCCTTGAATACCTTAAGCACCATGGCAGGGTGGTTTCTTCTCGTAGTCCTGATCATCGGCGCCATCATTCTTATCGTTCTCAATATTTTCAATGTCCGTGAGCGCAAGTACGAGATCGGTGTTCTCACCGCCATGGGCATGAAAAAGAGCAAGGTTGCCCTGCAGTTCATGACTGAGATCTTCATTGTGACCATGATCGCCATCGTGCTGGGCGCAGGCATCGGCGCAGCAAGCTCCGTCCCTGTGACCAACGCACTTCTTGCCAGACAGGTAGAGAGCAGACAGGCTGCACAAACGGAGGTTGAGAACAACTTCGGTCGTCCCGGAAGAGGCGGTTTTGACATGTCTCAGGGCGGCGGCTTCAGACAGGGCGGCATGTTCTCCCCCGATGCGTTGTTTTCTCAGAATATGACCAACTATGTTACCGAAGTCAACTCTGCCATGAATCTGATCGTGGTGCTTGAGCTTCTTGGCATCGGACTTCTACTGACCCTGATCGCCGGAGGCGTCTCCGTGCTGTTTGTCATGCGCTACGATCCCTTAAAGATTCTGGCCAACCGAGATTAACAAGAAAGGAGCAGTAACATGGCAGTTTTATCATTACAGGACATCAGTTTTTCCTACGGCAATACCCCCGTCCTTCAGAATCTCTCCTACGAATTTGAAAAGAACAGGATGTATTGCATCATGGGCCGCTCCGGCGCCGGCAAGACCACCCTTCTCTCCGTATTATCCGGTCTGGCCGCACCCACGAAGGGCTCCATCCTCTACGAGGGCAAGGACATCAAGGACATCGACAAATATGAATTCCGCAGCAAATGCATCGGCGTGATCTTCCAGAATTACAATCTGTTAACCAAGTTCACCGCCTTAGAGAACGTGCTTCTCTCCATGGATATCGCAGGCGTAAAGGGCATTAAGAAAAAAGAGCGCGCCCTGGAGCTCCTCCACGAGGTGGACCTTACAGACGACGAGTGCAATCGCCGCATTTTAAAATTATCCGGCGGTCAGCAGCAGCGCGTGGCCATCGCTCGCGCCCTCTCCTACGACCCCGACATTATTCTGGCCGATGAGCCCACCGGCAATCTGGACGGTGATACCCAGAACGAGATCATGGCGATCTTCCGCTCCCTGACCGAGCAGGGCAAGTGCGTGATCTTAGTCAGCCATTCTCCCGAAGTAGCCTCCATGTGCGATGAGTGCTACGAGTTAAAACGGCATAATCCCGGCAGAAAAAAGAAGTAGGTCCCCCTCTCACGCCGACAAAAAAGCAGGTACACCTCGTAATGTACCTGCTCTTTTTTGTTTTTCGAATGTTATTCTCTGACCTTCTTCCATCTGCCGGAGAAGTAGTAGCTCCAGGAGATGAGGCAGCCAAGGCCGAAGCCGAAGAGACTGTTCCACCAGATGATGGTGTAGCCAAGGAACGGACTGTAGCGCAGCAGATAGACCACGAAGACGCGGACCGTCAGCGCGCAGGTTGCGACCACGGTGGGTACGCCGCTGTGTCCGGTACCCTGGAACACGCCGAACAGCGGAATGTAGAGTGCCAGAACCATATTGACAAAGGCAACCGCCTTAAGATGCTGTAAGCAAAGTGCGGCAGCGTCATCACTCAGGCCAAACAGGGTGATGATATTGCCCGCGAAGATCCAGATGGCTGCGGAGATCACAAGGGTCATGACGATGCTGATTACAAAAGCCTGACGCACGCCTTTTTTCACGCGGTCCATCTTGCCTGCGCCGATGTTCTGGCCGGTGTAGGTGGCAAGGGTGGTGTGCATTGCGTTGCAGGGCATGTTGATGTACTGCTCGATCCTATGGCCCACGGTGAAGGAGGCTGTCATAGCCTTGCCGAACTCGTTGACCGCTCTCTGGATAAAGGTAAGACCGATGGAAACGACCATCAGCTGCACGGAGATGGGCAGTCCGATGCGGACCGTTCTGCCGATCTCATGACGGCTCCACACAAGCTCGCGCAGTTTGAAGCGGAACAGGGGGTATTTGCGTGTCATGTACAGGTACGCCGCCAGGAAGGATCCAAACTGTGCCAGGTCGGTCGCCGCCGCGGCACCAGCAACGCCCCAGTGGAAGCCCGCCACGAAGAGCAGGTCCAGAACCACATTGGCCACGGAGGAGGTCAGCAGGAAGTACAGTGTCGCCGCGCTGTCTCCGATGGCACGCAGAATGGATGAAAAAATATTGTAGCCGTACTGGAAGATGATTCCCAGCATGTAGACTCTGAAATAGATGATGGTCGGTCCAAGAATATCCCCGGGCACCTTGATCAGATGCTCAAAGGTGGGGCCCGCGATCACGATGCCGAAGACCGTTGCGATCACACCGAGAACCATCATAAAGAGAATACCCGACGATGCGGATTCTCGTACTTTTGCTTCGTTTTTCGCTCCGTAGTACTGGGCGATGACCACCCCGTTACCGTTGGAGAGACCCATGGCAATTGCCAGGAATAAAAAAGTCATGCTTCCGGTGGTGCCCACCGCCGACAGGGCGGCCTCGCCGGAAAAATTGCCCACGATGATGGTATCCACCGTGCTGTAAAGCTGCTGAAGCAGCGAACCGAAGAGCACCGGAAGAGCAAATCTCACGATATGCTTCCAGGGTGCGCCCTCTGTCATTGATCTTCCCTGCATTTTTTTATGCCTCACTTTTTATGTCTTTCATGCATGATACTGCCCGTGCGGCGTATCTGTCGCAACGGGCAAATGTTCCGAAACCTTTGATCTGCAAAGCTGCGCATTCCCTCATGCGAAGTTCCGCTCCCATCCTTCGGCTCAATATCAGAGTTGTAAGTAGCTTCCGTCGCTCTGCACCTTAAGCTCCACGTCGGCGCTTACGCTGTCGTACAGACATTTTCTCACGTTGGCCATGTCGCTGTACTCCACGAACTCCTTCGCCTGTGCGAGGGTGACGCCGGTCTTCTCCTTGCGGTCCGTCAGACGCTCGCGGAGCATATCCTCATCCGCCGTGATCTTCACGGTCAGGTCGGCAAATTTCTTAAGCTCGCACCAGCCGGGATCCTTAAGCAGCAGATAATTGCCCTCCAGCAGAACGATATCTCCGTCCACGACCGTCGCGTCCTCCACGGGATTGTGCTTCATGCGGTCGTAGTCCGGCCAGCCGCAGTGTTCCCCTGCCGCCAGGCGCTCGATGCGCGCAGTCAGAAGGGGCAGGTCAAAGGTCTCGGGTGCGCCCTTGACCTTCACCATCAGGATCTCCTCTCCGTCCCGCATCATGGTGTGGGTGGTGAGATACTCCTGATATCTGTGGAAGCCGTCCATGCCGATGACGGTGACGGGGGATACCCCTTCCGTCTCCATAGACAACTTTCGTAAGAAACGAAGCAGCGTTGTCTTGCCTGCGCCGGGGGGCGCCGCAAAAATAGCCAGCACGCGTTTCTTTTTCTCTTTTTGCAGCTTAGTGAGCCTCTGAAGCAGAGGCACAAAGATCTCACGGATATTCTCCTGTGTGTAAGCTGCCTCCACAGGAATTCCGTTGATATTGACACTGAATGTAACAGGTTCCATTCGAATCTCCTTGCATCTTCCGGCTTACTTCATCTTCGCGCGGATCTCAGAGAGTCTCTCAAGGGCTGCCTTTAAGGTCTCGTCCCTCTTGGCAAAATGGAAGCGGATCAGGTGATTCACATCCTCCTTGAAGAAGCTGGAGCCGGGAACGGCGCCCACGCCCACCTTGCGGGCCAGGTCCTCACAGAAGACCATGTCGCTCTCATAGCCGAACTCGCTGATGTCCACCAGCACATAGTAAGCGCCCTGAGGTCTTGTAAAGGTCAGTCCGATGTCCTCAAGACCGTTCACGAAGAGGTTTTTCATATGAGTGTAGTGCGCCTGCAGATCCTTGTAGTAGCTGTCGGGGAAGCAAAGTCCCTGCACTGCTGCCTCCATCAGGGGTGCAGCCGCGCCCACGGTCAGGAAGTCGTGGACCTTTTTCACGCGGTCGATGACCTCGGGACATGCCAGCACATAGCCAAGACGCCAGCCGGTGATGGAATAGGTCTTGGACAGGGAGTTGCAGATGACAGTCCTCTCTCTCATGCCGGGCAGGGAGGAGAAATAAGTGTGCTTGCAGGGCTCGTACACGATGTGCTCATACACCTCGTCGGTGATCACCCAGGTGTCGTATTTTTCCGCAAGACCTGCGATCAGCAGAAGCTCCTCGCGGGTAAAGACCTTACCGCAGGGATTGGAGGGATTGCACAGCACCAGCGCCTTGGGGTTCTGGCGGAAGGCGTCCTCAAGTACCTCGGGATCAAAGTTGAACTCCGGGGGATTTAAGGGTACATAAATGGGCTGCGCACCGGAGAGAATGGTGTCAGCGCCGTAATTTTCATAGAAGGGGGAGAAGATGATCACCTTGTCGCCGGGGTTGGTGACAGACATCATCGCTGCCATCATAGCCTCGGTGCTGCCGCAGGTCACTACCATCTCGGAGTCGGGATCGTACTTCATACCGCTGAAATGCTCCATTTTGGCGGAGAGCGCCTCGCGGAAATTCTGAGCGCCCCAGGTCAGCGCATACTGGTGAGGGCCCTTGGGCGCGATGGCTGCCAGACGGTCGGTGATCTCCTTCGGAGGATCGAAATCCGGGAAACCCTGGGAGAGATTGATAGCGCCGCAGCTGTTGGAAATACGGGTCATTCTGCGGATCACGGAATCGGTAAAGGTTACTGTTCTGTCGCTGAGAGATCTCATGGTACTTACCTCTTTTTACTTGTTTTTGTCGATCTTGGAGAGAATTCTCCTGATCTGTTTGTCGGTGTATTCATTCAGCTGCGCACGGAAACCGATCAGCTGCTTCTTGTGCATGCAGAGCTTCTCGGTGCAGTTGGCGCAGGCCAGATATGCGTTGGTATTCTCGGAAAAACGCTCCGGAGACCTCCAGATGGTGAACTCCCAGCGGATCAGCAGAAGCATGGATGCGATGAGCAATGACCAGGTAAAAATACCGGGCACGAAGAACAGGGGCGTAAACATCATGGCGTAGTCCCAGTTGTAAATTCTGCAGGAGCTGCAGCATCTGTTCTTCAGGATCCAGGTCTGGAAGGGGCAGAAAAACAGGATGCAGATCATATCGCACACGGAGTATACCAGCGAGATCAGCATCATCACGCCCGCGTCGATCACATCCAGCATATAGAGGGCGCCGATGGCACCGTTCATGCTGATCCAGATGATCGCCACGATCATGACCGCATTGTTGTCATGAAGCTTGACATCGGTCCTGCCGGTAGGCTCGTAATTCCTGCCGTACTGCTTCTGGCAGCCGGGGCTCTCCAGCTTGTTGGGGAAGAATCTCATAATGATCTCCACCATGAAGATCGCCCACACCGCATAGTGCAGGGGCGTGTCCATACTGCCGCTCAAGGTGATCACGCCGCCCTCAAGTCTCTCGAAAATATACCAGATGATGACTAAGAGCAGGAGCAGAGAGCGGTAAAAAAGTCTGAAATAGTGAAATGTGGAAACGGCGGTCAGCTTGATCTTCACGCCGTTGCTGCCTTTGATATGCATATTTTTTCCTCGGTGTCTGTTGTAATCATGCCTTACTTAAAGTGTCAGGGGATATCGGTTCCCGGGTTTTAAAACGCTTATGCGCGCTTCGCTGTCTTCTTCAGGAGGTCAAGGATCCGCAGATACAGGAAGCCTACTGCGATCAGGAACAACAGAAGCAGCAGGATCCACCACATACAGCCCATGAAGGGAAGCCCTTTGCAGAAGCCGAGCGCGCCTGCGGGACTGCCCCAGTTTAAGAAAAAGTAGGGGTAGTTGATGCCCTTGGCAAACTCCCAGCGAAGCACATAGCCGATGCCGGCATAGATGGCATAGAGCAGGGGCGGAACGATGACCCAGATCACATTTTTCTTCCGGATATTGCCGTGAACGCCCGTCACAAAGAAATCGATGACGCTGACAAGCGGAACGATCACATGGGTCAGAATGTTCTGCAGGTTCCAGGCCTTGTCGCCCATGGTGGGCGCCAGCACGAAACAGAATACCATGCCGGTCAGGGTGATCGCAACAGCACCCACCAGCTTGATCACATGCCAGACTGTTCCGACAGGCTTGCCGCCTGCAAGCTTATACAGGCCGATCGCGCAGATGGCAGCAAGCGCCAGATTTGACTGGATGGTAAAATACATGAATACGCGGTTGCCGCCCATAAAGGTACCTCTGCCCGCGCGTGCGCTGAGGATCGTACCGACGATGGCGGATACGATCACAACTATTTTTAAAAGACAGGAAATCATTTTTTGCCTAGCTGTAAAATTCATATGTCCTCCAAAATGGTCTCTTGTGTGAATTTTATTTCTCCTGGACCTGCTTGCCGCAAAGGTGCTCCACAGTGATCTCATAGAGCTGCACGGTCTGAATGTCGCGTGCGATCTCCTCCTCCACTTCCTCAGCGGAAGGGTAGTACTTCAGGGCAAGTCTGCGCACCATCTCCTCGGTAAAGGGTGCGTCGTTCACCAGTCTGCAACGGCCGAATACAACCACGCTCTGCATGTAGGGCGCCCAGTCATCCTCAACGAAATGCTCATTGCCGTAGACGGTGAAGCACACCTTGTCGCACTTCTTCAGAGCATCCACCTTGTGTCCGCTTCTTGCGCCGTGGATGTAGATCTTATTCTCTTCGGGATCGTAGCGGTAGTTCACGGGCACGGCAAAGGGATAGCCGTCGTCGCCGTTTACCGCTAAGACACCTCTCTTCTCCTTAAGGAGCAGTTCTTTTGCCGCCTCGTCGGAGATGGCTCTCTTGGTTCTTCTCAAAGGTCGAAACATGTTTTTCTCCTATCTGTATCATCGCTTCTTCCGGCGGATGACTGTCTGTTAGAAATTACTGTTCGTTCATCAGAGTCTCGCGGCAGGCTGCAAGTTCAGCCTTCTCCTCGTCGGAGACTGCGGGGTACTGAGGATCGATGTCCTCTAAAGTCTTCAGCAGGATCTCGCTTACCAGGTAGCGGGTATACCACTTTCTGTCAGCGGGCAGCACATACCAGGGGCACTCTTTGGTCGCAGTCTCGTTGATCACTTCCTCGAATACCTTGTGGTACTCATCCCACAGAGCGCGCTCCTTCAGGTCGCCTGCGTCAAACTTCCAGTTCTTCTCGGGGGTGTCGATGCGGTCTAAGAATCTCTGCTTCTGCTCCTCCTTGGAGACATTTAAGAAGATCTTCACCACACGGTAGCTGTTGTCGTAGAGATACTCCTCGTAATTGCGGATGTGCGCGTAACGCTTCTTGAAGAACACGTCGTCCTTCTGTCCCACAACGCGCTCCGCCATATGATAATTCCTGTTCATCTTGTGCACCTGAACTACCAGCACGTCCTCATAGTGAGAGCGGTTAAAAATACCGATCTTGCCTCTCTGGGGCAGGTTCTTGTTCACTCTCCAGAGGAAGTCATGAGACAGCTCTTCGCTGTTGGGTGCCTTGAAGCTGATAACGTCCACGCCCTGAGGGTTCACGCCGCTCATCACGTGCTTGATGGTGCTGTCCTTGCCTGCTGCATCGATGGCCTGCAGAATCAGGATCAGACCCTCTCTGCCGTCGGCGTAGAGACGCTCCTGCAGTGCAGCGATTTTTTCCTGATTGGCCTCGGTCTTCTTCAGAATGTCGTCCTTCTTGACCTTGTCCTTCTTGCCGTCTGTGGACAGCTCGTCTAAGTTTAATTTCTTTTTGCCGTCAAAACAATACTTGGATGCCTTCATAAAGCCAAATCCTCCCATTATTCATTATTATCATTCTATCACTACCCTGTTTTTTTGCAAGATTTGACCATCAAAAAAGCACTCTGCAAGGGCAAAGTGCTTTCATGATCGTTAGTGCGCAGCCAGTCTGAAGATGATATACAGGATCAGAAGATGGCCGGGGTAGAATGCGTAGCAGAAATACTGAAACCACTTCTTGTGATACCCTTGGCGACCGGTGTAGAGCCAGACAGGGATCAGTCCCAGCAGGCCAAAGGCCTCCTGCTGCAGTTCAAAATAGTGTCCGAAGATGGTGACGGGGTAGTAATAACCGCCGATCAGCTCCACGAAAATGTAGTACAGAACCAGCACCTGCAGCACAAAATTGTACCAGGTACGCTTTCTTAAGAAGTAGAACATCAGCACGACCAGAACGCCTGCGCCGTAGTAATCCACCATGGTCACGGTGCCCACAACAAGGCCCACGAGCACTGCGAGCACGGATGCTGCGATGTACCAGCCCAGACCCTTCTTCTCATGAACGAACTCAAGAAATCTGATGAGCAAAAGTGCGATGAGGAAGGTCCAGAGCACGTTCTGATGGAAAGGATAGAAAGGAATTCCGCCGTAGATCAGGTCGAAGGGAACCTCCGAGATCAGCGCAAAGATCAGCATGCGCAGGATGTACTTCTTAAAGTTTCTTGTATGAAAATAGCCCTCCACGATCATAAACGCGAAGATCGGGTAAGCGATACGGCCCACGCAGGTCATCCAAGCCTGATCCATGAACAGGGTCGCCCACATGTGGTCCAGAAGCATGAGTGCCATTGCCAGCACATGCAGAGAGCATGAGCTGAATAAGCCTTTTTTGGTATTGTCTGTCATAGTATTGTCTCCCCAAAATAAACATTGATCGTTACTCTGAAAGCGGGTCCTCTTTCCTATCAAGTTCCTTCCAGCCGTAGCGGATCACCGACACGATCATAGAGGCCTCGCTGACCACCTCGTCCAGGATGCCGGCGTAAGATCCCACCAGAATGTTGTAGATCATCCAGAGGGGCGAGTTGATAAACATGCCTGCCGCGCGGACCTTCTTCGGATTGTGCGTGTAGCCGCCGACGGTGGATGCGATGTTGGCCACCACGGGCAGAAGCGACAGCGGTCCGTTCCAGGTGAGCATCAGTGCCGCAGCCTGCATCAGGCAGATCAGCACGCACATCTTCTTCGTCTGGGCGAAGCGCCATTTGCTGCCAAGGCAGAGGGAGCGAAAGGTGTTGATCATGTAACTGATACCGCCTGTCACCGCCCCGAGCAGAAGCAGATGCACTGTGTAAAAAAGGTAGGACAGGAGCTGTACGCGGAAAAGGTCCCTGTTTTTCCTGCATTGATAGGAAAAAAAGAACAGCGCCGTTCCGCAGAATCCAAGGCACTGGATCCACCAGTTTCCGGGCAAGTTCATGCCGCACCTCCTTTGCATTCCGCCTCAAAGTCACCGTTTCAGAATCGTACATATAGTATACACCGCAAAAAGAAACGTGTAAATTGATTTCTTTTTTTGAAACGACGGGCGTTTTGTGGTAGAATAAAAGCATCATATTTAAGGATCGTTTTATGAAGAGACTTTTGATTGCAGTCCTTGCGGGCACCATGTTGTTCGCCGCAGGCTGTTCCGATAAAACTGAAGAGACCGCACCCGATGCTGCTGTCGTACGAACCACCGTCGAGATGATGGCGATCGGCGACGAGCCGACTCCCACCGCAACTCTGTCACCCGAGCAGGCGATGCTCCTTGCAAGGCCTTCCCTGTGTGCCGTGGGCGTGGAGGATCCCGAGGAGTACATGGTCCTCGCGGAGACCGCAGCTCCCGCCACCGACCTCCCTCCCGAGGAATGCCCCGAAGAAGCATGCCCCGAAGAGGAAGCTCCCGAGGATGAGTACGCAGACCTGGCGCTTGCCAACGTGAACAATTACGTGAATGTCCGCTCCGGTCCCGGCACCGAGACCTCCATCGTGGGCAAGCTCTATCACGGCGCTGTGGCTCACGTGCTGGATGTCCTGGGCGAGGGCGACAACACCTGGTTCAACATCATCTCCGGCAATGTGTCCGGTTATGTGAAGGCTGAGTATTTTTACTACGGACCCGATGTGGCAGAGCGCGTGGAGGACTATGTGACCAGATACGTTGTGGTGCTGGCAGACCGTCTGAATGTCCGCGAGAAGCCCGACGTGAATTCCTCCCGTATCGGCTACGTGGATCACAACGAGAAGGCAAAGATCGCAGAGCCCGGCGACGAATGGGTCAAGATCTACTACTCCGGCACCAAGACCGGATATGTTTCCGCAGAGTATGTCACCGTAGAGGAAGAATTCATCTACGCCAAGACACTTGAAGAGGAGGCCGCTGAGCTTGCTGCAGAGCGCGCCGCCGCGGCAGAGCGCGAGAGACGTGCCAGGGAGAACGAGAAGAAGACCTCCGAGAAGGCAACGATCTCCGTCCAGGCTCCTTCTTCCAACTACAGCACCAACTCCGAGCTGCGTCAGGCCATCGTAGATTACGCCCTGCAGTTTGAGGGCAATAAATACGTTCACGGCGGCAACTCCCTTGTCACCGGTACCGACTGCTCCGGCTTCACCAGCCTGATCTACAAGGAATTCGGCTACTCCTTAAGCCGCACCCCCGGCGGTCAGCTGTCCGGCGCAGGCCGCAGCATCGAATACTCCGACATCCAGCCCGGCGACATCATCTGCTACGGTAAGAGCAAATGTACCCACGTTGCCCTGTACATCGGCGACGGCAAGATCATCCACGCAGCCAACTCCAAGAAGGGCGTGGTCATCTACACCAACGCCGCGTACGACAATATTCTGGGCGTAAGGAACGTGATCGATTAAAACGCAGGGTGCCTGCTGCAGACAATCTCCGGCGAACGAATCTGCGCCCGGCAAAGATTCGATAAGGGCATGTGCCCGATCGAAAATATTGATTCAAAAAATAAGAGTGTACGAGAAGGATCATCCTTCCCGTGCACTCTTTTTATTTGTCTCTTTCTGAAAAATTGTCCGGAACTTCAAGTTACCTTCTTCTGTCCGGCGCCGCGTTATTTCCTGCATGCTTGGGCATGTTTCGCCCATTATGCTGCCGCGTAGTCCTCGTCCGACCACGCTCCTACCAATCACGCCGCCTCATCATCCTCCGCGGGAGTCTCAGGCTCATCATCCGGCTCCTCCCACTCTTCCTCGTCGTCTTCCACAGGGAGCAGGGGCACTCCGCTGCAGCCCTCCTCGGGAGACACCGGGGAGGCAGTTACATTGTTTTGCGCCTGCGCATTTCCATTCCCTGTACCTCCGCCCGAAGGGGTCACAGGTCTTGCGCCGGGGATATACAGAGGGGTGTCAGGAACCTCGCCGAAGATGTCGGTGGGGTCGATTGCCTCATCGCCGTAAATGCCTGCGGGGATCACGATCTTGTCGCGGAAGATCTCACGGCTCCTTGTAAGCAGGTCCTTGTAGTGCAGATTCAGTGCACCGTAGGAGCGGACGCCGTGGGTCTGCGCCATCTCCTCGGAGTACTCCGTCAGGGGATAAACGCCCACGAAGCGGACGGGGCCGCTCTTATAGTGACAGACGATGGGCACAACGCCCGTCTGCTCTTCGTCTAAGAAAATTCCGTCCTCCGTCACGTGGAAGACGATCCACGCCATGCCCTCCAGCAGGCTGTTTAACTCACGCTGGGTGGACACATAATTGCCCAGGGAATAGTAGCAGAGACATCGGTTGCCGTTATCCGCGGTGATCCACTCTATAGGCTGAGGCACGTGGGGATGAGTTCCGATGATGATATCGGCGCCTGCCTCCGTCATCTGCAGGGCGAATTTTTCCTGGTAGGAGGAGGGCTTGATCTGATACTCGGTACCCCAGTGAGGAGCAACGATCACGAAGTCTGCCATCTCTTTTGCCTGCGCGATATCCTCCAGGACCTGGGGATTTATAGAGGTAAAATCAATGATACCGTTCCCGGGATTGTAATTGCACAGCATCTTTAGATATGGCTGAATGGACTTCGGTATGGTGCCCATGTTAGGGCCGTATGTATAATTCAAAATCGCGAATTTGAAGCCGTCGATCTCGAAGATCGGGATGTCGGGACGGTCCTCGCCGCCAAGACCGCTGACCAGCACCTCCGGGAACTGATTCCAGTAGGAAATGCAGTGCGTGATACCGTTTAAGCCCTGATCGGCTGTGTGATTGGTGGCCTGGGTGACCACGTTGAAGCCTGCCTTCACCACGGCATCGCCCACCTCTGTGGGAGAATTAAACAGGGGAAAGCCCGAGAAACCAAGCTGATTGCCGCCGAATATGGTCTCCTGGTTGATCATCTTGATATCGGCAAGGGCCAGATAATCCGAGATTCCCTCAAAGAGGATGTCGTAATTTCTGGTGCCGTCGGCCTGCTCGCCGGTGTGCACGATGCCCATGTGCATCAGATTGTCGCCCACCGCCATGAGACGGATATCATATTCCTGAAAGGGCTCGGGTGTGGGTTCCGGAGTGGGTGTTGGAATCACTTCCGAGATCTGAGCGACCTCCACCGCTGCCTCACTCTCTAATACGACTTCCTCCGGTTCTGCGGGCACGAACGTCTGTCCGCAGCCTGCAGGAACAAATGCCGCAAGCAGGGCTGTCAATATAGCTGCAACTGTTTTTTTCATAGAACAAATACCTTCTTTTACTGCTCCTTGCCGCTGTCGCGGTTTACGATCACGATGCCGAGGCACACCAGACCAAGAGCTGCCAGACATTCGAATCCCAGTCCCGCACCCTCTTTTAACAGAAGGGCGGAGAGGATCACACCGAACACAGGGTTCATAAAACCGATGACCGCCACCTTGGAGATGGGGTTATATTTCAGAAGAATGCCCCACAGGGAGTAAGCCGCCGCGGAGATAAATGCCAGATAGATAAGCACAAGAAGCGCGCTGCCGCCTGTCACGGTCAGTCTTCCGCCCATCATCATGCCGACCGCGCTCATGACAAAGCCGCCGAAGATGAACTGATAGCCGCTGATCATCACGGTGTCGGACACCTTGGAGTAGCGCTTTAAGAGCACGGAGGAGAAGGCGTAGCAGAAGGTGGACAGGAATACCATCAAATCGCCTGTTAAGAAGCTGCCCTCACCCAGGGAATTGCCCGCCAGGTTGATAACGACAACGCCGATAAAACCGATGATGCTGCCCACGATCTTGCGGGCTGTGAGCTTCTCCTGGTGGAAGATCAGGCTTGCCACGAAGATCGCCACGAACACATTGGAGCCCTCGATGATGGCGCCGCGCACGCCGCTGGTGCGGGCCATGCCGATGTAAAAAAGAATATACTGACCGATGGTCTGGAACAGGGAGATGAAGCCGACGCTCTTAAGCTCCCACGCCTTCGGATAAAGGAATCTGCGCTGGATGACGCTTCCGATGAGCACTGCCATAATGCCCGCCAGGATAAAGCGCACGCCGCCGAACAGGATCTGTCCCGCCGTGTCATTTCCCGGAATGTCGAAGAGTCTGTAACCGATCTTGATGCTGGGGAAGGCGCTGCCCCAGAGGAAACAGCAGATCAGCGCGCCCACAAGCACCACGTAATTATTTCGAAAAAATTTCTCTTTGTCTCTCATAATACCCTCTCTGCAGGGGATATCCCCCTCAGCACTACTATAAACTATAAATGCCGCAAATCAAAGAAAATCAGTAAAATTTCTCGATCTGCGGCATTTATTTTGTCTCAGGGTATTTTTTATCTAAGGGCATCCTTCATGGAGCGCACATATTCGCCCACATGAGCGGGAGCTTCTTTTCCGTATTTTTCCAGGATCTTGATGATGGCACTGCCGACGATGGCTCCGTCGGAGAGGTCTGCCATCTTCTTAGCCTGCTCGGGGGTGGAGATACCGAAACCGATGGCACAGGGCACGTCGGTGTTCTCACGGATCACCTTGACGATGGAGCCTAAGTCTGTCTTGATCTCGCTTCTCATACCGGTTACGCCAAGGCTTGATACCAGGTAGATGAAGCCCTTTGCTTCCTTAGCGATCATTGCGATGCGGTTCTCGGAGGTGGGTGCGATCAGGGAGATCAGGTCCACATCATATTTGTCACACAGGGGTGCGAACTCGTCCTTCTCCTCGAAGGGCAGATCGGGCAGGAACAGACCGTCCATGCCGACCTCCTTGCAGGTGGAGATAAAGCGCTCTGCGCCGTAGGAGAAAACAACGTTTGCGTAGGTCATGAATACCATGGGAACAGTCACGTCCTCGCGGATCCTGCGCACCAGGTCGAATACCTTGTCGGTGGTGACGCCGCCGCTTAACGCGCGCAGGTTGGCGCCCTGGATCACGGGGCCCTCTGCGGTGGGGTCTGAGAAGGGAATACCCAGTTCGATCAGGTCGGCGCCGTTTGCTGCCGCGGCGCGAACTGCCTGCAGGGTGGTCTCAAGGTCGGGATCACCGCAGGTGATGAAAGGGATAAATGCCTTGCCGTTTTCAAATGCTTTTGCGATCTTACTCATGGATATCCTCCCCTCTGTAGCGGGCGATGGCTGCACAGTCCTTGTCGCCTCGTCCGGAGATGGTGATCACGATCACCTGATCTTTGTCCATAGTGGGTGCCAGCTTCATGGCATAAGCCACAGCGTGTGCGGACTCGATGGCGGGAATGATGCCCTCGGTCTTTGCCAGATATTCAAAGGCTTCCACAGCCTCATCGTCGGTCACGGGAACATACTGTGCTCTGCCGATGTCGTGCAGGTATGCATGCTCGGGTCCGATGCCGGGATAGTCAAGTCCGGCGGAGATAGAGTAAACAGGCGCGATCTGGCCGTACTCATCCTGGCAGAAGTAGGACTTCATGCCGTGGAAAATACCCAGCTTACCGGTGTTGACGGTAGCTGCGGTCTCAAAAGTATCGATGCCTCTGCCCGCGGCCTCACAGCCGAGGAGCTTCACAGACTCGTCCCCGATAAAATGATAGAAGCTCCCAATCGCGTTGGAGCCGCCGCCTACGCAGGCGATGACAGCATCGGGAAGTCTGCCCTCTTTTTCCAGGATCTGCGCTCTGCTCTCCTTGGAGATCACAGCCTGAAAATCGCGGACGATGGTGGGGAAGGGATGAGGTCCCATAACGGAACCCAAGCAGTAATGGGTGTCGCTGATTCTGGAGGTCCACTCACGCATAGCCTCGGAAACAGCGTCCTTTAAGGTTGCGGTGCCGGACTTGACAGGAATTACCTCAGCGCCCAGAAGTCTCATGCGGTATACGTTCTGCGCCTGGCGGATGGTGTCCTCCTCGCCCATGAATACCACGCACTCCATGCCCATAAGCGCTGCAGCGGTAGCGGTCGCAACGCCGTGCTGACCTGCGCCGGTCTCGGCGATCAGGCGGGTCTTGCCCATTTTTTTCGCAAGAAGAGCCTGTCCCAGCACGTTGTTGATCTTGTGCGCGCCGGTGTGGTTTAAGTCCTCACGCTTTAAGTAGATCTTGGCACCGCCAAGGTCCTTAGTCATCTTCTCCGCATAGTAGAGTCTTGAGGGTCTTCCCGCATACTCGTTGAAGAGCTCCTCCAGTTCCCTGTTGAATTCAGGGTCGTTTTTATAATAGTTATACGCTTCCTCCAGCTCGATCACCGCATTCATCAGGGTCTCGGGAATATACTGACCGCCGTGAATGCCGAAGCGTCCGTTTGGATTTGTCATGATTCATCTTCCTTTCTGACAGCAGCCACGAAAGCCGCCATTTTGTCTCGCACCTTCAGACCGTTCTCCTCGATGCCCGAGCTTACATCCACCGCAAAGGGATGCACGCTCCTTATTGCCTCTCCCACATTTTCGGGGGACAATCCACCCGCCAGAAAATAGGGTCTGTCAAAATCCTTGAGCAGTTCTCTGTCAAGCAGCTGTCCGCCGCCCGTGCCGGAATCAAGGAGCAGATAGTCTGCGCTGCAGGTTCTCGCTCTCTCAAGGTCCTCCTCGCCGTTTATCACGATCGCCCGGATCAGGGGCTTGTCGGTGAGGGCCCGAAGGCTCTTAATATATGTCTCGTCCTCACTTCCGTGAAGCTGGGCGATATCGATGATGCCCATATTCAGAAGCTCCGCCACCAGAGAAGGCTCCTCGTTGATAAAAACACCCACCGCCTTGATGGCAGGGTCGAGAAGCTGTTTCAGCTCTGCGGCCGTCTCTATGGATATGGTTCTCTTTCTTCCGGGGACCATCACGAAACCGATATAATCGGGCTTAAGTTCGTTGGCCGCCTCTATATCGCAGGGCCTCTTAAGCCCGCAGAGTTTGATCTTTGTCATAAGTTTCCCCGAAGCTCTGAAAGCTTCGCCTTCTTGTCTTCCGCGCGCATCAGAGTCTCGCCCACGAGTACTGCGTCTGCACCCATCTGAGCGATCTTCGCCACATCCTCCGCGGTCTTCACGCCGCTCTCGGATACAAACAGTACATCCTCCGGTACCAGCTCTTTTAATCTTCTGCTGTTGCCGGTGTCCACGGTAAAATCCTTCAGGTTGCGGTTGTTGACGCCGATAATACGGGCGCCTGCTGCCACGGCCATGGCAACCTCCGCCTCGTCGTGAGTCTCCACCAGAGCGGACAGCCCCAGTGTCTCGCAGATGTTAAGATACTCTTCCACCTGCTCTTTCGTGAGGATGCTGCAGATCAGAAGAACCGCCTCGGCGCCTAAGACCTTGGCCTCGTAGATCATGTATTCATCCACGGTAAAATCCTTGCGCAGGCAGGGGATCCTTACGCTTGCCGCGATCTCTCTCAAGTACTCGTCGCTTCCTAAGAACCACTTGGGCTCGGTGAGCACGGAGATGCAGGATGCGCCTGCTGCCTCGTATTCCTTCGCGATGGTGAGATAGGGGAAGTCCTCCGCGATCAGTCCCTTGGAGGGAGACGCTTTTTTGCACTCGCAGATAAAACTCATCCCGGGGGCGCGAAGTGCCTTCTCAAAGGAGAAGTCTCCTTTCGGAAGAGCCAGCGCCTTCTGCCTGATCTCATCAAGAGACACTCTCTCCTTCGCTCTCGCCACACGCTCCTTCGCGTAGTCGGCCAGCTGATCTAAGATCGTCATGCCTCTACCTCCGGACGATTGCTGACTTCGATGAACTTCTTAAGGGTCTCCATAGCCTTGCCGGAGTCGATCAGCTCTGCTGCCAGAGCGATACCGTCCTTCATGCTGTCTGCCTTGCCGCCGATATATAATGCAGCGCCTGCGTTCATGAGCACTGCGTTTCTCTTGGGTCCCTTCTCGCCGTTTAAGATCGCCAGAGTGATCTGTGCGTTCTCCTCGGGAGTGCCGCCCTTTAACTCTTCCTTGGTGCATCTCTCAAAACCGAAGTCCTCGGGAGAGATCACGGTTGATTTAAACCAGCCGTCTCTGATCTCGCAGACAGTGGTGGGAGCGCTCATGGAGATCTCATCCAGCTTGTCCTGACCGTAAACGACCATACCTCTCTTGACGCCCAGGCTAACCAGAACCTGTGCCAGAGGCTCAACCAGGTAACCATCGTATACACCCAACAGCTGCATGGTGGGGGAGCCGGGGTTGGTCAGGGGTCCTAAGATGTTGAAAACGGTACGGAAGCCCAGCTCCTTACGGATGGGGCCTACATACTTCATGGATGAATGATATTTCTGTGCAAAGAAGAAGCACATGCCGACTTCGTTCAGAAGCTCGATACATCTTGCAGGGCTCTGGCTGATGTTGACGCCCAGCGCTCCCAGACAGTCAGCAGTTCCGCACTTGGAGGATGCCGCTCTGTTGCCGTGCTTTGCAACCTTCACGCCGCCTGCTGCCGCTACCAGAGCGGAGGTGGTGGAAATATTGAAGCTGTGAGCGTTGTCGCCGCCGGTTCCCACGATCTCGAACAGGTCCATATCAGTCTTTAACTGAGTTGCGTGGGATCTCATCGCTGCAGCACAGCCTGCGATCTCATCGGTGGTCTCCGCTCTTGCGCTCTTGGTGGACAGTGCAGCCAGAAATGCCGCGTTCTGGG
>JAZULD010000189.1:0-8991 GCA_045643625.1 Acetatifactor sp.
AGAACAGGGAAGTACAGAGAAGAACAGATAGAGATCATCAAACAAGAATATAGAACGAACAAGGAAGAAAGGAACCGAGTATGATAGAGAAGCTGAAGAAGAATTCCGAATCGATCAGAGCATTTCTGACGGATGAAAGTGGTATGGGAACTGTGGAGATCATCCTGATCATTGTGGTGCTGGTGGGACTTGTAATTATTTTTAAGGAGCAGATCACCAAGGTGGTGGACTCGATTTTTACCAAGATCACGACTCAGACCCAGAAAATTTAAATGAAGATCGCACATTCAGCCTGTAAAAAACATGATCGATCTGTTGACGAAAAGACCGAACGACCTGATTGTACAGGGCGCGAATGCCACGACCATCAAACGGGTGAGATTCCTGCCTATATGACGGTCTACCTGACGCTGACTCTTGCGGTTCTGCTGTCCCTGACGCTGGCGCTGATCGAGGGCGCGCGCAACAGCACCTGCAGACTGGAAGTCGAATGCATCACGGACGTGGCGATGAACAGCGTGCTTGCGGAGTATCACAGGGAGCTGTTCGACAGGTTTGATATTTTTGCGGTGGACACCGCCTACGGAACGGGAAGCGGCGGACGAGCCAAGGTGGAGGAGCATCTTGCGCACTACGCGGAGCGAAATCTCTTCGGCGAGTGGATGGATCTGCCGGCGGAGCTGATCGCGGGCGGCGGGCTGTCGAGAGATCTGACAGGGCTGGAGCTTGCGGACTGCACCGTCACAAGGGCACTTTTGCTGACCGATGGAAACGGCAGCGTGTTTCGAAGAAAGGCCGCGGAATCTGCGGCAGACACCTACGGCCTGACGGCTGTCGCGAAGGTGATGGACACCCTCGGCGTGCTGACCGACGAGGGATTGTTTGACATGGACCTCGACCTTTGGCGGGCGGAGACGAATGACGCGCTGCAGGAATACGACGGGCTTGAGATCGGTTTGTCCGAGACCGGGAAAAAGGTCGTTCTGGATGACCCTACGTCGGCGGTGGACAGGCTGCGGGGAAAGGGGATCCTGAATCTTGTGATGGAGAATACGGATGATCTGTCGCAGAAGACGGTGAACACCGGGAACCTTGTGGGCAGCAGACTTCGCGCAGGGGAGGTGTTTCGAGGAAATATGCCGATTCCCTCCGCTGTGACGGGCGAGAGACTTCTTTTTCTGGCGTATCTCTACCGAAACTTTGACTGCTACGGCGATGCGACGGAAGACCATGCGCTGAACTACCAACTGGAGTATCTGATCGGCGGTAAAAACAGCGATGCGGAGAATCTGAAAAGCGTCGCACTGCGTCTGAGTGCACTGCGGGAGGCGGCAAATGCAGCTTATCTCCTTGCGGACGGAGAGAAGCATGCAGCGGTCTCTGCCATGGCAGCAGGTCTGTCGGCGGTGATCCTACTGCCGCAGCTGCAGCCACTTTTTGAGACGGGTATCTTGCTTGCCTGGGCATATGCGGAGAGTCTTTATGATGTGAAGGTGCTCCTGTCAGGCGGCAGCGTCCCGCTGTGGAAGGATACGGCGACCTGGCACTACAGCCTTGAAAATGCTCTGAAGGGAGAGGATGTGGACCCTGCGCAGGGATCCGTAAGAGGTCTTGCCTACAGAGAGTATCTGGAGATTTTGACAGCTGTTTCGGACACAGAGCTTCTCACCATGCGGGCTATGGATCTGGCGGAGGCAGATATCAGACTGACGAAAGGCAACGAGAATTTTTGCATGGACGCCTGCTATACGGCTTTGGAGGCGGAACTGAATTACAGCAGCAGCTTCGGCTACCGCTACAGTATTACAAGAACAAAAACATATTCATGATGAGTAAAGATGGCAAACGGCGGCATCTTCCCTATGGAGTCAGCAACTATGAAAACGTTTACAAATCGAAAGAGACCTTCTCCAAAGGATAAACACATCTGCCTTGCCCGAGGCACACTCCCCCCGACTTACAGGAAGTCAAACCACTATATTACTTTTAGAACTTTCATAGAGAAGGTGTCGCCGTTTGCCATTTTTCAAAAAGATCTGCGGGCAAGTATGACGTTGGAGACAGCGCTTATACTGCCGCTGTTTCTGTTCTTTTTCCTGAATCTGGGAAGTGCTGTGGAGATGCTGCGTCTTCACGGGAATCTTGCCTTCGCACTGCGGGACGTTGGCAGCAGACTTTGCGTCTACGGCAGCGCTGCAGAAACTTTTTCGGAAGGCGAGAGGTTGGAACTGCCGGAACTTGCTGATATTGCGCTTTCATATACCTATGTGAAAGGCGAGGTGACGGAGCTCCTTTCCAAAGAATACCTGGATGCCTCGCCCCTACAAAACGGCACTGCGAGCCTGCAGTTTCTTGGGAGCGACCTGATCAACGAAGAGGACTGCGTGGAGATCGATCTGACCTACCGCGTCGCCCCTGCCATCGGTGTGATCGCTTTCAGACCCTTTGCGCTGAGCAACCATTTTTATGGGCGGATCTTCAGCGGCTACGATGTGGCCGGGGATGACGAGGAGGCAGTCGCCTATGCTTATCTGGCGGAGAATGCTTCGGTATACCATCTTGATCCCGGGTGCACTCATTTAAGGCTGAGCGTCAGCGAGACATTCGTAGGCAGCGTGCCGGCACTTCGAAACGCGGATGGAGGAAGATATCTGCCCTGTGAAATATGCGGGCGAGGACCCGAACCGCAGACGGTCTTCATTGCAAGGACAGGTGACAGATATCATTACCGCAGAGACTGCCCGGGCCTGAAACGCACGGTGACGCGCGTGGAACTAACGACCGCGATGCAGAAGTACCCGCTGTGCAAGCGCTGCGCGCAGAAAGGAGAGGCAAAATGATAACAAAGATCCTTTGGGCGGCATATCTGGTCCCCATAAGTGTCATGGACCTGCGCAAAAAGTCTGTCCCGACAGTGTGGGTGGTAGGCGGATGCTTGTTCGCGTCAGTGCTGGTTATCGTTGATTGTTTTCCCGGACAGGTGGATTATGCAGACCGTTTGCTCGGAATCATTCCCGGACTTGCGCTTCTTGGACTCGCGAAACTGACCGGCAAAGCAGGAGAGGCGGACGGCATCGTGCTTGGAAGTATGGGAGCCGTCTTTGGATGGAGAGGTACCTGGGCGGCGTTTTTCTTCAGTGTTCAGCTTCTTTTTATAGTGAGTATCGTGCTGCTTTTTCTGCGAAAGAAGGGGAGGGATACGAAGATCCCTTACTTTCCGTTTCTGCTGGCGGGAACAATTTTAAGTATCCTGGGAGGTGTGGGATGAGACGAATGAAGGCCTACATGACCCTGGAAGCGTCCATGGTGCTGCCCGTCGTTCTCTGGGTGATCGTGGTCACGGTGTATCTGCTGTTTCTGCAGTATGACCGATGCCTGTGGCAGCAGGAACTGGAGACTGTTGCGCTCAGGGGCAGCACGGGAAGCGGATATCTTGGTACGAGCGCCGGCAGCGCCCTGCGGGAGATGGAACGATACGAGAACGAAATGACGGTGGACGAGCTCCCTGCCTGGGAGGGCGAGACGATCGACCTGAGTGCAGGTATCGGCTCGGTCACAGTTTCGGGCACGGGATATGTGAGATTCCCTTTTGCGGTTCCGGAGAGGAGCAGGATAGGGAGCAGATGGCGTGTGACGATCAGGGTGCGGGAACATCTTCCGGATCCTGTTTTTTTCATACGAAGCTGCCGGAAAATCAGAGAGGGGATCAAACAACACAAGTGAGAATTGCAAGTACTGCAAAAAAACAGGCGGGATCTGCGAGGGAACACAGAGGAAACGGCAGAAGTGTTTTCTCGGGATAAGAAAAGGGAAATGATGAACGGGATCTGCGAGGAAACACAGAGGGGACGGAAGAAGTGCTTTTTCGGGATAAGAAAAGGGAAATGACGAACGGATATTTGCGAGGACGCCAAGGAAGTAAATAGACAAACATTTGAGAGAAATCGAAGGGAGGACGAATAAGTGCAAGTGGAATTCGTGAGAAATTTACACAACAATTACGGCAGGATCCGGCTGGAGGAAAAACCGGAGGACGACCGCTATCAGTACTGCATTTTGAATCGCGGAGGAATCAGGGGGCTGCTTGACAGCGACCTTCGCTATCTGGACGGGGAGGCTTATCTGTACTATGATATCACCTCCAAACAGAGCCTGACCCAGCTCTATGATGTGCGCACGCTGAACAGGGAGTGGGTCAGGGATTTTATGTGGAGCCTGAAGCAGATCCGGCTGGAGCTGGCCCGCTTCCTGCTGGATGAGCGGAATATTCTGTGGTATCCGGGAAATGTTTTTCAGGAGATGGAGGACAATGTCTTTGCGTTTCTCTATGTACCTTATTTGAAGGAGGAGAACGGCTTCGCCAAACTGCTGGATTTCTTCGTGGAGCACATCGATTATGAGGACACGCGTCTGGTAGAATATATCTACACGGTGTACGAGCGTTACGAGAAGCACGGCGAGAGTTATCTTCAGGAGAAGATATTTGAGGACCTGGCGATCCTCGATAAAAAAGAAGCTCTCCCAGAACCGGCCGAAGAAACTGTGGAGGAACTTAAGCAGAATACCCCCGATGCAAAGGAATCAAACAGAGCGCAGGGAATTGAAGCGACAGGCAGGGAACGCTTCATGGGCAGGGAGCGCCTCACGGGGGTAAATCTGCTTGCCGGCAAGGAACGACAGATGGGCAGAGAACAAAGCGCCGACAGAGATCAATTGACCGGCAGGGATCGAACTGCATCGACGGATCCTCTCACAGCCTCACAGGAGGAAGCGCCCCGCAGAAAAGGCTTGCGCTCCCTGATGGAGAGCAAAGTTAAGAAGACGAAGGAACTAAAAAGCTCCGGAATTTTTGTAGAAGCGTCTGCGGCGGAAGGGGAGCAGAAGGTGGCGGAGCCTGTTTTTTATGAGGAGTCCTACGGGCGAACCGTATATTTTGAGGAGACCGCTCCGGAGGACAAGACCTGCGCGCTTTACACGCCGGAGGGCAGACTCCTTGCCAAAGTGGACCGACCAACCATGACTGTGGGCAAGAAGCGGGGAGAGGTCACGCTGTGCCTGGAGGATGCGTCCGTGAGCAGAATGCACGCCAGGATCCTGAAGGAGGGAGAGGAGGTCTATATCGAGGACCTGAATTCCACCAACGGCACTTTCAAGAACGGTCTGCGCATGCAGCCCTACGAGAAGAAAAAACTGGAAGAGGGCGACGAGATCAAGTGCGGCAAAGTGGTGATGGAATACCGTTAGGGTTGACCGTGCGGACATAAGGTGATACATTTGAAGCATGAATCTACGCGGAAGAAGGGGAGGAGAACTATGTCCCTGCGTGAATTGAAGAGTAAGCCTTATGTCAGTGCGATCCTTGTGGGCATCAATGTCCTTGTGTTCATCGCCTGCCATTTCATCGGCCCCGTGCTTTACGGAAACGGTAATCTGGTGGCGGCGAAGGTGCTCGCGGACGGAGAATACGGACGCATTCTGTGGTCCATGTTCCTGCATGCCGATATCCAGCATCTGTTCAACAATATGCTGGTGCTGTTTTTCTTAGGCTCCATGCTTGAGAGGGTCGTTGGGCATACGTGGTTTTGCATCACCTATTTTGTGGCAGGCATCTGCGGCAATCTGCTGTCCCTGACCTGGAAGGTCATCACAGCCAATCCTGCGGGCTCATTGGGAGCCAGCGGTGCGGTGTTCGGACTGGACGGACTGCTTCTGGCGCTTGTGATCTTCCACGGCAGAAGACTGAATATTCCGGCATCCAGAGTGCTGCTGATGATCGCACTTTCCCTGTACAGCGGTTTTACGGGAGGTCACATTGACAACGCGGCGCATGTGGGAGGCCTGATCGCCGGTTTTATCATGGGTGTTATCATCCGACTTGTCATGGGTGCGAGACAACGCCGTAAGGTACAGTGATTTTTGCTTGAAAGGAGCTTGCGATATGAAAAGAGACGATTGTATTTTTTGTAAAATTGCGAACGGACAGATCCCTTCCAAGGCGATCTACGAGGATGAGGACTTCCGTGTGATCTTAGACCTGGGTCCTGCGACCAAGGGTCATGCGCTGATCCTGCCCAAGGAGCATGCGGCTGATTTATTTGAACTGCCCGAGGAGACCGCAGCCAAGGTGCTGCCCGTTGCCAAGAAGGTGGCAGCCAACATGATGGAGAAGCTTCACTGTGACGGACTGAATCTGGTACAGAACAACGGCGAGGCAGCAGGCCAGACCGTGCTTCATTTCCACCTTCATCTGATCCCCCGCTACGCGCAGGACGGACAGAGAATCGGCTGGAAGCCTCAGAGCCCTTCAGCGGAGGAACTGGAAGAGACCCGCAGGCAGATCGTAGAATAGAGGACATAAGCGTGAGAACAATCAATGTAAAAACTATTACCGACAATATCAAGGAGATGTGCATCGAGGCTAATCATTTTCTCTCTGAGGATATGGTTTGCGCCCTGGAGAATGCTGCGAAGAGCGAGAGTTCTCCTCTCGGCAAGCAGATCCTTGAGCAGCTCGTTGAGAACAAAAATATTGCAGGCGAGGATATGATCCCCATCTGTCAGGATACCGGCATGGCTGTTATTTTTATGGAGATCGGCCAGGACGTTCATTTCGAGGGCGGTTCTCTGGAAGACGCCATCAATGAGGGCGTTCGCCGCGGCTACGTGGACGGTTACCTGAGAAAATCCGTAGTTCGCGATCCCATCGAGAGAGTGAACACCACAGACAATACTCCTGCGATCATTCATTATGAAATGGTTGAGGGAGACAGCGTGAAGATAACCGTTGCACCCAAGGGCTTCGGCAGCGAGAACATGAGCCGTGTGTTCATGCTCAAGCCCGCAGACGGCATCGAGGGCGTTAAGAATGCGGTCCTGACCGCTGTCAAGGACGCAGGTCCCAATGCCTGCCCTCCCATGGTCGTTGGCGTAGGCATCGGCGGAACTTTTGAAAAATGTGCCCTGCTTGCCAAGAAGGCACTGACCAGACCCGTAAATGAGCATTCTTCCATTCCTTATGTGAAAGAACTTGAGGAGGAACTGCTTGCAAAGATCAACGAGTCCCACATCGGTCCCGGCGGTCTTGGCGGAAGCACCACCGCTTTTGCTGTGAATGTAAATACTTATCCTACCCATATCGCAGGCCTGCCCGTGGCTGTCAACATTTGCTGCCACGTAAACAGACATGCTGTAAGAGTTCTTTGATCTGCCGCGACCGCGACACTGACTAAACATAGAAAGGTGAACAGACCTGTGGATAAATATGTAAGCGTACCTTTAGATAAAGAGATCGCTAAGAGCTTAAAGGCCGGCGATTATGTGTATTTGACCGGAACCATCTACACCGCGAGAGATGCCGCTCACAAGAGAATGTATGAGGCACTCGAGAGAGGTGAGAAGCTTCCTCTGGATATGGAGAACAATGTGATCTACTATATGGGCCCCTCCCCCGCGAGAGAGGGACGTCCCATCGGCTCTGCCGGCCCTACCACCGCAAGCCGCATGGACAAATATGCGCCTACCCTGCTGGACCTTGGCTTAAAGGGCATGATCGGCAAGGGTAAGAGAAGCCAGGCAGTGACTGATGCCGTTGTCAGAAACGGTGCGGTTTATTTTGCCGCAGTGGGCGGCGCGGGAGCACTCCTCTCCAAGTCCATCACCGCATCCGAAGTGATCGCGTATGATGACCTTGGCACCGAGGCGATCCGCAAGCTGACCGTAGAGAACTTCCCCTGCATCGTTGTGATCGACGCGGAGGGTACCAATCTGTACGAGCAGGTTATGGCAGACAATAAGTAAGCAGACATAAGTTGACCGGGAGAAAAATATGCGTATTGCACTGATGGTTCTCAGAAAATTATATTTGATCCCTCTGATGCTGGTGAGATTATTCCGCGCGTCAAGAGGCTACAACGGCGATTACACCGCAGGCTTTGAGGTGGGCAACATGATCGCTACCCACGGCATTCAGGCCGGCAATGTGAAGCTGGAGGTCTACGGCATTGAGAATGTCCCCAAGGAGGATGGATTTATCTATTATCCCAACCATCAGGGTATGTTCGATGTAATGACATTTTTCCGGTCGAGCCCCAGACCTTTTGCGCTTGTATTTAAAAAAGAAGTTGAGAACGTCTTCCTGTTAAAGCAGATCATCCGGGCGACAGGCTCCCTGGCAATGGACAGATCGGATGTCAGACAGTCCCTGCAGGTCATCAATCAGGTGACCGAAGAGGTGAAGCAGGGCCGCAACTATCTCATCTTCGCCGAGGGCACCCGCAGCAGAAAGGGCAATGAGCTCTTAGAGTTCAAGGGAGGCAGCTTCAAGGCGGCCCAGAGAGCAAAGAGCCCCATCGTTCCCTGTGCGCTGATCAACTCCTTCATTCCTTTTGATGAGATGAGCATCCGCCAGACGACCGTCAAGCTCATCTACTTAAAGCCCATGTATTATGAAGAATACAAGGACATGAAGAGCAACGAGATCGCTGCCGAGGTCAAGAGCCGTATCGAGCAGGCGATCAAAGAGTATGCATAATACAGGGTGCAAAAAGTTTTTTGCGAAAGTAAAATTAAGTAATTGACAAAGAATAGCACCTTATGTATAATGATATTTGCGTCATGTGTGACGCGCTAATTTCAGATTGGTAGAGACGTAGTTCGGATTATGGAGAAATACTCAAGAGGCCGAAGAGGCGCCCCTGCTAAGGGTGTAGGTCGTTTACGCGGCGCGAGGGTTCAAATCCCTCTTTCTCCGTTTCTCTACCGAGAAATTAGCAAAATAAAATTTAAAAAATGTGTTGACAAGGGTGATGACCTGTGATAAGATAAACAAGTTGTCGCGAATGACAACACAACATGTACCTTGACAAATAAACAGCAATGCAACCCTGAAAATTCTTTAAAAAAATGGTTCGTCTCGAACCATTCGGCGCGAGAGCGCAGAGAAAATTCAGAGAACAGACGAGTGAGAGAGATCTCACGAGTCAACCTAAAAAC
>JAZULD010000190.1:0-3583 GCA_045643625.1 Acetatifactor sp.
CCGCAAGAAGCCTGCGGAGTTCGACATCTCCGAGCCTGTGAAGGACGATTACGATTACTTCGTAGCGGACGATGATGATTTTGATATTTAATCTGTGCTTTTGAACGTCACTGTGACTTGCACATGACAAAAGCACCCGAAGAGAAAAGAAGCCCCCCGGCCGAGCAACGGTCCGGGGGTATTTTTATGCGCAGTTTTTCGAATTCGTATTTTGAAAAAACAGATGAATTCTGATGACAATTTGACAGATTGATGGTATACTATTGCAGATAGTATGGTACTGTGTATTAGAATGCCTTTTTTGTGTTTTGAGGCTCATGCACAGGCGTGAAACGAATTGTATTACAGAGAGGAATGATGCAGATGGCAAGTACATCAGGTAAGAAGACATCATCTTCCACCAGAAGAAAAACAAGTTCCCGTTCCAAGTCAAGATCTACGGGAAGAACAAGTGATAGAAGCCGCAAGGCGCAGGAGAGCAAGCTTTATTACGAGGTAGTGCTGCTGGTACTTTTTGCAGCGATGCTTCTGCTGTTTTTATGTAATTTCGGAATCATCGGCCCCGTCGGTAATTTCTTCAGCAGAATCATGTTCGGTCTCTTCGGACTGACCGCGTATGCGTTCCCCGTAGTGCTGTTTCTTGCAATCTCGTTCTATGTGATCAACGCAGGCTCCAGAGGTGTGATCCGCAAGCTCATCGCAGCCATCGTGCTCTTTTTGATGGTCGGCGTGCTGTGCGAACTGATCGCAGGTATCGCCCCCGACCTTGCGAAGTACAGCGTCAAGGACCTGTACGTAAACAGTGAATTCAACAAGACAGGCGGCGGTGTGTTTGCAGGCAGCCTGACTTATCTGATGAACAAGTACATGGGTACCGTGGGTACCGTGCTGGTAGTTGTCTTACTGCTTCTGATCAGTGCGATCCTTCTGACCGAGAGATCCTTCTTAAGCGGCATGAAAAAGAGCTCCGAGGCCATCCGCACCAAGTCCAAGGAGATGGCAGTCCGCAACAAGGAATATGCCCAGATCTACAGGGAGGAGCATGAGGAGCAGCGCCAAAAGCGCGAGGAGGAACGCGCCCTTCGTGAGGAGGAGCGTGCGGCCGAGAGAGAACAGGCACAGAAGGAAAAGGTGCTTCGCGTGGACAAGAAGGCCAGCGGCGTATCCAAGGATCTCGTGATCGTGCGTCCCGAGGTCAGCAAGAGAAGATCCGACATGCACGAGGTCACCTATGCGGAGGACGGCGCAGCTGCGGCAGAGCCCGTTAAGGTTTCCCAGGATGTGACCAAGATTCCCATCAGGACCATGCACAAGGTCAATGTTCAGCCCGAGGAAGTGATCCCCGCCAAAGAGCCCGATCCCGTATACGATGCGGATCCCGTGCGCATTCACAGACAGGGTGAGACCGTGAAGGTCCACAGAAACGGTGAGACCACCTACGCAGGCGAGGCTGCAGGCGACACTGCGGCAAGACGCGGCGATATGCACAGAGTAGGAGGCATGACCGAGCCGATCCCCGATATCGCAGGTGAGATCGAGAAGAAGGAAGCCCAGGAGAAAAAAGCTCCCAAGAAATATATTTTCCCTCCTACATCCAGACTGGCCAAGGGTACCGTGGCAACCACAGACCCTACCAAGGAACTGCAGGAGACCGCGATGCGTCTGAAGCAGACTCTGGCTACCTTCGGTGTCAATGTCACCATTACCGACATCAGCCAGGGCCCCAGCGTTACCCGCTATGAGCTTCAGCCCGAGCAGGGCGTCAAGGTCAGCAAGATCGTAGGTCTGACCGACGATATCAAGTTAAATCTTGCGGCTACCGATATCAGAATCGAGGCACCCATCCCCGGCAAGGCAGCCATCGGTATCGAGGTTCCCAACAAGGAGAACATGACCGTTGCTTTGAGAGACCTGCTGGAGAGCAAGGAATTCAAGGAGTTCCCCTCCAATATCGCTTTTGCGGTAGGTAAGGATATCGCGGGCAGCACCATCGTCACCGATATCGGCAAGATGCCTCATATGCTGATCGCAGGTGCGACCGGTTCCGGTAAATCCGTATGTATCAATACTCTGATCATGAGTATTCTCTATAAGGCTCATTACGATGATGTCAAGATGATCATGATCGACCCCAAGGTGGTGGAATTAAGCGTTTACAACGGTATTCCCCATCTGCTCATCCCCGTAGTCACCGATCCCAAGAAGGCATCCGCAGCGCTTCACTGGGGCGTTACCGAGATGGAAGACCGCTACAGAAAGTTCGCGGAATTCAATGTGCGTGACTTAAAGGGCTACAACAAAAAGCTTGAGACCATGAGAGAAGCGGGCGAGGAGAATGTTCCCAAGAAGCTTCCTCAGATCGTTATTATCGTAGATGAGCTTGCCGATCTGATGATGGTAAGCCCCGGCGAGGTAGAGGAGAGCATCTGCCGTCTTGCACAGCTTGCAAGAGCAGCCGGCATCCATCTGATCATCGCAACTCAGCGTCCCAGTGTTGATGTCATCACCGGTCTGATCAAGGCAAACATGCCCAGCCGTGTGGCATTCGCGGTATCCAGCGGTGTGGATTCCCGTACCATTCTGGATATGAACGGAGCAGAGAAGCTCCTTGGTAAGGGCGATATGCTCTTTTACCCTCAGAATTATTCCAAGCCTGCCAGAATCCAGGGCGCGTTCGTGTCCGACAAGGAAGTGCAGGATGTTGTTGATTTCCTGAAGAACCAGCAGCTCGGCAATATCTATGACGAGGAAGCGACCGAGAAGATCAGTAATTACACTGCTTCATCCGCAGGCTCCTCCTCACAGGGCGGCGGCAGTTCCGAAGGTGACGGAAGAGATGAACTGTTCGCAGAGGCCGGACGTGCCATTATCGACAAGGATAAGGCATCCATCGGTATGCTGCAGAGAATGTTTAAGATCGGCTTTAACCGCGCGGCACGCATTATGGACCAGCTGTGCGATTACGGTGTGGTAGGCGAGGAAGAAGGCACCAAGCCCCGCAAGATCATGATGAGCATGGAACAGTTTGAGCAGCTTCTGGAAGAGATTTAACTTACAGCGGAGGATATTTTTACTTATGAAGACCGATATTCAAATTGCACAGGAAGCAAAAATGATTCCCATTACCGAGGTTGCAGCGTCCATCGGCATTGATGCGGATGACCTGGAGCTCTACGGCAAATATAAGGCAAAGATCGCAGACAGCGCGCTGGAGAAGGTAAAAGACGCTCCCGACGGCAAGCTGATCCTTGTGACTGCGATCAACCCCACCCCCGCAGGTGAGGGCAAGACCACTACCTCCGTCGGACTTGCCGACGGTCTTCGCCGCATAGGCAAGAACTCCGTTGCAGCTCTCCGTGAGCCCTCTCTCGGACCTGTTTTCGGCGTTAAGGGCGGAGCCGCAGGCGGCGGTTACGCACAGGTAGTTCCCATGGAGGATATCAACCTTCATTTTACGGGCGACTTCCACGCGATAGGCGCGGCAAACAATCTTCTCGCGGCGATGCTTGATAACCACATTCAGCAGGGTAACGCGCTGAATATTGATCCGAGACGTATAACCTGGAAGAGATGCGTCGATATG
>JAZULD010000191.1:0-4114 GCA_045643625.1 Acetatifactor sp.
TTCACGACCACCTGAGGACGATATTTTGCAAAAGCCTCGTCGATCAGATCGCGCTCGGCCATGTTGCCTCTGATGAACACGAAACCTTCGAACTTCTGAAGCTCCTCAAGTCTCGCCTCCTTCAGGCGCACATCATAATAATCGTTCACACTGTCGATGCCGACTACCGTGCAGTTCTTATAGTCTGTCAGCAGACGTTTTGCCAGGTTGGAACCGATAAAGCCCGCTGCTCCCGTGATCAGGATCGTCTTATCGGAAAGGTCAATATGACTCATTTGGTCTCCTCATTCAAAAAGCCAACAGCAAAAGCTGCCGGCTTTTTTTGATGCATATTACTGTTCGTCGTTGATCAGTACGCCCTGCAGCAGATAACGCTTGTCGGGCTTGGTGGAAATACAGGTAGATAAAGTGATCAGCTTCATCTGAGTGTTAAGCTCTCTGTTCTCCACAAAGTTGTTGCCTCTGCCCTGAGGAACCGCATTGACCTTGTCCAGATAGGTCTGGTAGGAATAATCCGCATTCACGTCATAGGAAAGGAGCAGATGCTCGTCAGAATACTCATATGCGCCGGTGATATAGTAGATCAGCAGGCGGCCGTCATCTGTATAAACATAAATATAGGGATGCTCTGCAAAGTAATCGGGATCCTCATACTTGTGAACGCCTGCGAACATGGAACCGTTCTTCATGTTGTGTCCGTAGAGAACAACATTGTTGTCGGAGAAGTCGGTAGCGTTGTAATTCTCGGAGTAGATACATCCGGGATAGCCGGTGCTGCCGTCCATGTTGTGGTTCAGGTAGTAGGTATTGTCTGTAGGATGCTGCAGAATAGGGTAATCGATCTTGGTGTCGGGAATGTAGATCCAGGCGTAGATGTCCTTATTCTTGTTAGCCTTCAGGCTTGCAAAATCGATCTCCTTCTCAGGGATCGGAATGCCGATGTTCTCAAGTTCCTCAATGGGATCTGTGATGGGAGCCTCGGTAACAACAACATCGGGGATATCCTCAGGCTCGTCGGTAACCTTTACGGTCTCCTTGGCAAGCTCCTCAAGCTCCTTCTGATGTGCGCGCTTCTGTGCGCTGTCCTTAGCAAGCAGAACGCCGCATACGATGGCTGCGATCAGGAAGATCGCGGTCAGTGCCAGCCAGATAATGCTCTTCTTGTTCAGTTTATTGGTTGCGGGGCCGTCAAAATCATCGACCTCATCTTCGAATTCAACGTAGCTCATGTCGCCCTCGTCTTCATAATAGGGCTCATCCTGATACTCTTCGTCGTAGTTCTCGTCTTCGTAATTCTCGTCCTCGTAAACTACATCATCTTCATAGATCTCGTCGACAGGAGCTTCTTCGATGGGCTCATCGACAACTAAATCCTTCTCGTTATCCATAATTAATATCTCCTTTCTGTTTTTGCCAAAAGCACAAAATCAGATAAGATTATCTTATTCTTTTTCATGTATTTTGTCAACCTGCGGCTGTTGCTTACAAGTCATCAGAACTTGACAATAATATACTCATCCAGCTCCGCTACACTTCCGGGGAAGGGCCAGGAGGGAGCGTCCTCCATCAGGTGTCCGGCCTCCTCGTAGTGGTCGATGTCGGTGTCCTCGTTCAGAGTCACGCCGTGCATCTTCCAGAACTTGATCAGCTCCCTGTCATGGTGATAAAAAGCTGTTGCGCCCCAGTCAAGCATGGATAAAACAGGGGTCTCCGCAGCGATATATCCGTAGGGAGTATTGTACTTGTCAAAGATCCTCTCATCCACCGCTTTCACGACCTTTTCGACGATCATGTACTTCTTGGACCATGCGGGAGTAGCAATGTCCTCCAGGAAGGCCGCCGGAACCTTGCGGTGTCCGATGATGCAGACAGGCTTGGAGGTATCACAGTTTTGCTGCAGATACAGCGCCACGTCGTTCATCACGACCTTGTCGTTCTCGTACTTCTGACTCTCCAGATAGAGCCAACGGTTCATCTCATAAGCCTGGTTGTACAGCAGCACAAATGCCGCAAACAGGCCGATGGTACGCAGCGCAGTGTGCTTTGCCGCGCCCCTGAACAGATCGGCGGTCACAAGCACCGCAAAGGCAGTAAGCAGAGGTACATACTCGCTGCTTCTGTAGTAGGTGGCAACGCCCTCAAGCACAGCCAGAATGGGAGGCATTAAGAGCATGCCCAGGCACGCCAGTGCGACCCAGATATCTTTGCCGCGCACCGCGTTGTAGATGCTGTAGCAGACCACTGCTCCAAGCGCCAGCACAAGGATGAAAACAGGCAGGTACACCACGCCGTGAACGGTATATTTTACCGCGAATTCCTTCATCATCAGCAGGAAATCATCGCCGCTCTTGGTGCCGTCAAACCAGGTGAGCACCTCTGTAAGGCCGCGGGATTTTAACACATTTGCCTGATCCTCAAGGTGGAAAAAAGCGGTAATGCCCGCAACCACTGCTGTTCTGACAAGAACGCTTACGGGGATCGCAGCGAGAATGCGCACAAACCATGCACCGGGATGTACGTTAAAATCGCTTCTTTTCACGATGCGGAGCATCAGAAATACCATGAAGACCGCCATCAGATAGACGATCATAAATGCCTCGTAGAAGCCAAGTGCCACCACCAGCGTAAGTGCGCCGTACAGCACATAGAGCCAGCTCTTTGCGCCCTTTTCGCGAAAGGCTTCCATGGTGAGAAGCACTGCCAGCGCGCAGAAGCCGTAGCCCAAGAAAATACCGTCCTGCAGGTACCAGATGACCACCTCGGACAATATGGGGCTTGAGATCATAGCGCCGCCCGCAACGGTGTAGACGATGGGACTTAAACGGTCACCAAAAACTCTGTAGAACACGACGCACCACAGAGTCACGGAAATACAGAATACGATGATGCCCATTGCCTCCACAAAGTGCGGATTGAAATTCAGGGGAAAGATCTTGTTGATCAGGTAGAGGCACCATCTTCCCATAGCGGGAGACACCCCATCCACGTAATAGATCTTGAATGAGGTGTCATCGATCCCAATCGTCGGCCTGACGAGCTGGGTAATATACGTTAAAACAGCAATCAGCGGGATGCCGACTGCGAAGCATTTTTGTCTCCATAAATGCTTCATATCAGAAAGTAACCTTGCCATCGGCTTAGTACTCCTCTTCTTCTTCGCCTTCGTGAATATCGCTCTTGGGCTTCTCAAGACCTTCGATCTTGATGCCGTTCTTCTCTGCATAATCCCACAGAGCAGCGTGAATCGCTTCCTCAGCAAGCAGGGAACAGTGAACCTTCACGGGAGGAAGTCCGTCCAGAGCCTCCATAACCGCCTTATTGGTTACCTGCATAGCCTCCTGAATGCTCTTGCCCTTGACCAGTTCGGTCGCCATGGAGCTGGTTGCAACAGCTGCGCCGCAGCCAAAGGTCTTGAACTTAACGTCCTGAATGATACCGTTGTCGTCGATATCAAGGAAAATACGCATGATGTCGCCGCACTTGGCATTACCTACGGTACCTACGCCGCTGGCATTCTCTATTTCTCCCACATTTCTGGGATTCTGAAAATGATCCATTACTTTTTCACTGTACATATTCTCATCCTCCTGTCTTATTTATGCTTCTTGATGTAGTCCTCATACAGAGGGGACATGTCTCTGAGTTTCTGAACGATCTCCTTAACTGCCTCTACAACAGTGTCCATATCTCCCTTCGTGTTCTCCTCAGAGAGGGTCAGACGAAGGGAACCGTGTGCCTCCTCATGCTTTAAGCCGATGGCAAGAAGCACATGAGAGGGATCTAAGGAGCCCGAAGTACATGCGGAACCGCTGGAAGCGCAGATGCCCTTCATATCCAGCATAATCAGCAGGGACTCACCTTCGATGAAAAGGAAGGAGAAGTTCACGTTGTTGGGAAGTCTCTTCTCTCTGTGTCCGTTTAAGAAACAGTGGGGGATCTCCTTCTCCAGACGTCCGATCAGGTAATCTCGAAGCTCGATTTCCTTGTCGGTGCGTGCCTTCATGGTCTCGTGAGCGCGCTTCGCTGCTGCACCGAGGCCTACGATGCCGGGAACGTTCTCTGTACCTGCTCTTCTGCTTCTCTCCTGACCGCCGCCATGGACGAAGGAACGAAG
>JAZULD010000192.1:0-5132 GCA_045643625.1 Acetatifactor sp.
TAGGTATTGGAGGGCACGGGATATACGGGCATGGGAAGCAGGGGGCCTGTTCTCTTGTCCAGAATGATATAGGTACCCTTGGAGCCGATCACGCGAAGGCCCTTGATACCCAGCATCTCGGAGATCCTGCCTGCGCCGAGACCTGCGCTGTTGACCACATAGCGGCACTCGAATTCACCCTTTACGGTCGTAATGTGCCACAGGTCGTTCTCGCGCCCGATTGCGGTAACCTCATGCTCCAGATAGTACTTTGCACCGTTCTGCACCGCGTTCTCAGCCAGCGCGATGGTCATCTTGAAGGGATCCACGATGCCGCTTCGCTGGGAAAACATGGCAAATTTACCCACTGCCATGGGAACCAGTCTGTGGAGCTCCTCCTCGTCGATCAGGCGAAGGCCTGTCGCACCGTTTGCATCTCCCTGGGCCATGATCTTCTGAAGCTGTGCATAGTCCTCATCGGTAGAACCGACCAGCACCTTGCCGCAGCGCTCGAAGGGGAAGTCCAGTTCCTCAGACAATTCCTCCATCATGCGGTTGCCTTCAACGCACAGCTTAGCCTTCAGGGAACCGGTATCATACGCAAAACCGCCATGGACAACACCGGAGTTGCGTCCGCTGGTCTCATAGCACACGTCAGCATTTTTCTCAAGGACGGCGAGACTTATGTCATACCTTGAAAGTTCTCTTGCGATGGCGCTTCCGACAACGCCTCCGCCGATCACGATCACATCAAATCGCTCTCTCATTTCACTCACCAATCTTCCTTTTTCTTATATTTTCAAAAGAAAATGAGCCGAACATTTGAAAAAGCTACCAGTAACAGATACTGATAGCTTCTCATTTGTCGTTCTCTCTAAAATTATACACAAAATTAATCCTGTGCAATAATCTCTCTCTTATTGTAAGAACCGCACTTCTTGCATACTCTGTGGGGCATGGAAAGCTCACCGCACTTGCTGCATCTTACCAGTGTAGGAGCACTCATCTTCCAGTTTGCTCTTCTCTTATCTCTTCTACCTTTGGAAGATTTATTCTTAGGACAAATAGACATCTTTACACCTCCTTATCGCGCTTAAAGATCTCGTTTATTACTGCCATACGCGGGTCTGGAACGAAAGTATCACAGTCACATTCCCCCATATTGAGATTCTTACCACATACGGGGCAAACTCCTTTGCATTCCTCAGTGCAGAGAATCTTCACAGGCCAGTTTACTAATACTTCATGGTACACAAAAGCTTCTACATCCAGCTGATAGCCTTCCATAAAGTCGGGCTCCAACGTATCCTCTTCCTCAGAAGCGACCACATCGGGTGCGATCACGATCCTGTCAAACAAAACCTCCAGGGGAAGCTCCATCTCAGTCAGACATCTGTCACAGTTCGCATCCGCTACCAGGTCGAAGCGTCCTTCCATTCTCGCCTTACCGCTGCCGATATTGGTGAGTTCGAAGTGAATATCGCTCTTCCTCAGGATGGGAAAGCTGCCCAGTCTGCTCTCGAAGCACTCAAGCTCCATCGGAACATCCAACTGTCTTGTCTTGCCTTCGGATGTCAATACATCAGATAAATTCAGCAACATACTAACTCCCATGTAACAAGTCGCAGTTATCCTACGATTAGTATTTCACATACTGCTACATTATATACAGAGCGGCAAAATTTGTCAATATATCTTTTGCCAATCTGCGATTTTTCTTCTGTCCTTTTCCCGCAGGATATGCTACACTATTTTTGATGTTCAAAGCAGGCAGTAAATCTTGTTTATAAAAGGAGAAAAACCATGTCACTTGTCTATGTTACCATGCCTTTTGCAGGCAGCGCAAGAGAAAATCTCGAAGCAGTTCTTCCCGGCGCGCAGTTCGTATATCAGACTGCTCCCGGCTATGATACCGATGTGATCGCCAACGCTGATGTGATCATCGGCAATATCCCTCCCCAGATGCTTGGTTTTGCCAGGAATCTGAAGTTCTTCCAGTTAAACAGCGCAGGTTCCAACCAGTACACCGTTCCCGGCGTTCTGCGCGAGGATATTACCCTCTGCAACGCTACCGGTTCCTACGGACTTGCGATCTCCGAATACATTCTGACCGGCATTCTGATGATGTTTAAGAAGATGCCCAAGTATATCGCCAACCAGAAGCAGAACCTCTGGCAGGGCGCAGGCACTGTCCGTTCGATCTACGGCTCCACTATCCTGATCGTAGGTGCCGGCGACATCGGCGGTTCCCTCGGCGAGCGTGTAAAGGCTCTCGGTGCTTACACCATCGGCGTGCGCAGAACCGTTCACGAGAAGAGCCCTTATCTGGATGAGCTCTACACCATGGATGCTCTGGACGATCTGCTCCCCCGCGCAGATGCAGTAGTACTCTCCCTTCCTCAGACTCCCGCAACCACCAACCTGATGAACAGAGAAAAATTCTCTCTGATGAAGGACGATGCCATCCTGGTAAACATCGGCCGCGGCAACTGCGTAGTGACCGAGGACCTGATGGAGGCACTGAACTCTCATGTGATCGGCGGTGCGGTTCTCGATGTTACCGAGCCTGAGCCCCTTCCCGCAGATCATCCTCTCTGGGGCTGCGACAATCTGGTGATCACCCCTCCCGTATCCGGCGGCTACAACCTGCCCGAGACCTTAAACCGCATCCAGCGTCTTGCGATCGAAAACCTTGACGCATGGGTCAACGATAAGCCCCTTAAAAACCTCGTAGACCGCGAGACCGGCTACCGTATTGCGAGAGATTAATTTAAGTAAAGAAAAACGCTGCAGAAGATCTGCAGCGTTTTTTGTTATTCGTGTATTGATACATTTTGGGCACCCCGCAGGAAGCGGCCCCGAGATAAAATGGCCGACGACCGGGAGGGCTCTGTCATCTTACGAAACGATTACATGGAAGTATAACCGCCGTCAACGGGACAGATCACACCATTTACATAAGAGGACGCGGGGGATGCGAAGAAGATCGCAGCGGTATCCAGCTCACCCTCCTTACCGTAACGGGACATGGGGATCATGGTGCGTGCATAGTTCTGGAAGAACTCGCTCTCAAGAGTCTCCTTGGTCAGAGGAGTCTCAAAATAACCGGGACAGATCGCATTAACGGTGATGCCCTTCCCGCCCCACTCTGCAGCCAGAGCTCTGGTAAGGTTGACAACGCCGCCCTTTGCAGCATGATAAGGGCTTGCGGGTGCGATCTTGTTGCCTACAAGACCGTACATGGAAGCGATGTTGATGATTCTGCCGTAGTTTGCGGGAAGCATAGCCTTGTTGGCAACCGCACGTGCAACTCTGAAGGAGCCGAACAGGTCGATCTCGATCTCATTCTTGAACTGCTCATCGGTGATCTGCTCAGCGGGAGCAACTGGGCCGGTACCTGCATTGTTGATCAGGATATCGATCCGGCCCATCTTCTCCATAACCTCTGCAACTGCAGCTTCAACGTTCTCGGTATCGGTGATATCACACTTAACGCCGATAGCCTTTACGCCGAACTCCTCTGCGATCGCAGCGGCATTCTCATCTACCTTATCTTTTCTTCTGGCAAGACAAACAATATTACAACCCTGGTTAGCCAGTGCGCGTGCCATCTGCACACCAAGACCTGAGCTGGCACCGGTAACAAGCGCAACCTGACCTGTAAGATCAAAATAATTCATCATAATAAAGTCCTCCTCGGATTTTGATTTGTATAATCAATTTACCATATGCAGCAAGAATTATCAAATTAATTTATTTTTTAACGATCCGCAAAATATCACTATACCGCTGTATTTCTCACGTTAATTCGGTATTTATAACCTATGCTCACGGTTGTTCTTACTTAATTAATGTGGTATAATATTTTTCCGCGCCCTGATTGTCAAACCCCGCGCAATTTTGACCCACATGTTTTTCACACATTCAAAGGAGATTTTTTCCCATGAATACCCACAAACAATACTCCAAGGTCTCCCTTCTCATCTATTTTCTGAAGGGAAGCCTGCATTTCTTTATTATCAGTGTCATCGCGTCCCTGATGGTAACCGTGTTCGAGATGATCGTACCTCAGATCATCAGAAGCACCGTGGACAGCGTCATCGGTGATACTCCCTTTAATCTGCCCGCTCCCATCGTGTCCGTGATCGACCGTATCGGCGGGGCGGCTTACCTGAAGGAGCATCTTTACGCCATCGCGATCCTGGTATGCATCCTTGCGGTGCTGATCGCGCTCTGCCGCTTCCTCACCCACCTGAATAACTCCAAAGGTGCCGAGACCTTGATGCAGACCATGCGTGACCGTATTTTTGCCCACATTCAGAAGCTGCCCTTCTCCTGGCATATGGTCAACCAGACCGGCGATATCATTCAGCGATGTACCTCCGATCTTGACATCATCAAGACCTTCGTCGCAGAGCATCTGACCAGCGTCATCCGTATCGTGATCATGATCACCCTGTCCTTAAGCTTCATGTTCTCCATGGACTTAAGACTGGCGCTCATCGTGATCTGCGCGGTGCCCATTGTTTTCTCCTACTCCTTCTACTTCCACCACAGGATCGGAAGCCGTTTCCAGGAGTGTGACGAGAACGAAGGTCTGCTCTCCACCATCGCACAGGAGAACCTCACCGGCATCCGCGTGGTACACGCTTTCGGCCGCGAGAACTTTGAAAAAGAGCGTTTTGAAAAACAGAACGTGTATTATACCGGTCTCTGGGTAGACCTGATGAAGCTTATGAGCTCCTTCTGGGCAGCGGGCGACCTGATCTCCTGCCTCCTCGTGATGACCGTTCTGGTCAGCGGCACCGTCTTCTGTGTCCACGACACACTGACTGCCGGCGAGCTCATCGCCTTCCTCTCCTACACCGCCATGCTCACCTGGCCTCTCCGTCAGCTGGGCCGTGTGATCTCCGAGATGAGTAAGGCAGGCGTATCCATCGACCGTATCCGCTATATCATCAACTCCGAGCCCGAGCGCATCGTTGCAAAGGGCGATGAACCCATCCCCTTCACCATGGGAGACATCGAGTATCACAATGTTTCCTTCGGCTACGATCCCGCGATCCCCGTTGTTGACGATGTTAGCTTCAAGATCCCCAAGGGAACCACCTTCGGTATCCTTGGCTCCACCGGCAGCGGCAAGTCCACCGTAG
>JAZULD010000193.1:0-10963 GCA_045643625.1 Acetatifactor sp.
CCTTGAGTGAGAAGTTTGAGTTCAGGGATATCAGGGAAGAGGAGACCGAACAGGCTGTGAATATCGAGCAGATCTGTTTCCCTCCCAATGAGGCCTGCAAGCCCGAGAATATGAGAAGAAGAATCAGGAAGGCCCCCGAACTTTTCTTGGTGGCCATCGACCGTGCCACCGGCAAGGTGGCAGGCTTTTTGAACGGACTTGCGACGAAGGAAGAGACCTTCAGGGATGAGTTTTTCCTGGATGAGACCCTGCAGGATCCTGACGGCGGACAGGTGATGCTTCTTGGACTTGATGTCCTTCCCGAGTACAGAGGACAGGGACTTGCGGCTGAGATCGTGAAGAGATATATGCTTCGCGAGAGCAAAAACGGCCGCTCTAAACTGGTGCTGACCTGCCTCGATCAGAAGGTTGGAATGTATGAGAAATGGGGATTTACCGACAACGGCCTCGCCGATTCCACCTGGGGCGGCGAAGAGTGGCATGAGATGATCATCAACATCCCCTAAAATCAGCGATAGAACAAAGGAACAACTATGAAAAAGATAATTGTAGGAATCAGCGGTGCCAGCGGCGCGCAGCTGGGATTCAGAATGATTCAGGCGTTAAAGAGCTGCAATGTTGAGATCCACCTGGTGGTGACCGACGGCGCAAAGAGGACCATCGAGGCTGAGATGGGTGCGAAGGCAGAGGATTTTTATGAGCTGGCTGACTATTGGTACAGAGATGACGATCTGGCAGCAGCCATTTCCAGCGGATCCTTTAAGACCGACGGCATGATCATCGTGCCCTGCAGCATGAAGACCATGGCTGCGCTGGCAGTGGGCTACGATGACAATCTGCTGGTGCGCGCTGCGGACGTATGCCTGAAGGAGGGCAGAAAGGTGGCTGTGCTTCCCAGGGAGATGCCCATGGGCAGAGCACATCTGAAGAACATGCTCACTTTGAGCGAGTACGGCTGTGCCATCATTCCTCCCATGCTCACTTTTTACAACGATCTGCCCACCCTTGAGATGCAGATGGACCACGTGATCGGCAAGACCCTGATGCAGTTCGATTTGGAGTACAAGCCCTTCAGACCCTGGGGCGGAGTGTAAGGAAACGTTAAGATGAAGGATTTCAAATACATCAACAAAAGCATGATCCGTACCGACGGCCTTGCCAAGGTGACAGGCGCTGCCGAGTACGGTGCGGATATCCGCAGAGAGGGACAGCTCTACTTAAAGGGCGTCTACACACCCGTTGTGCGCGGCAGGATCGTAAGCATTGATGCGAGCGAGGCGCTTGCCATGCCCGGCGTCGTGAAGGTCCTGACCGCAGATGATATTCCCGGAGAGAATGCCTTCGGTATCATCGTGCCCGATCAGCCCGTGATCAGCAAGGGGGAAGTGTTCTCCTATGCGGACGTGGTGGCTGTGGTTGCGGCAGAGAGCCCTTTTATCGCGGAAAAAGCAGCTGCGGCAGTGAAGGTCACAGTAGAGGAGATCGCTCCCGTACTGGCACCTTCCACGGAAGAAAAAGATGAGCTGAAGGGGGATTTTTACCCGCAGAATATCACCTCCTCCTATCATCTGCAAAAAGGAGACGCAGACCTGGGACTGAAGGCCTCCGATGTAACTGTGGAGGCAACCTACGACACCCAGAGGATCGAGCACTCCTACATTGAGCCCGAGGCTATGTTTACGGAGATGGAGGGAGAGCGCCTGATCGTGCGCGGCTCCACTCAGCTGCCCTACGACCTGCAGGAGGTCCTGTGTTCGGTGCTTGCTTTGCCCCATGAGAAGATCAGCGTGCGCAGAAGCGTGCTGGGCGGCTCCTTCGGCGGCAAGATCGAGACCACTTTTGCCATGGCGGCCAGAGCGGCTGTCGTGACCCTTGCGACCGGACGTCCCGCGTCCTATGTGCTCACCAGGGAGGATTCCTTCAGGGAGAGCATGAAGCGCCACGCATACCGCATCCACACCACCCTCGGCAGTGACAAAGAGGGACATCTTCAGGGCATTAAGCAGGACGCTGTCATGGATGGCGGCGCCTACATGAGCCTGACTCCCGCCATTGCGTGGAAGTCCACGGTGCTCGGCTGCGGTCCCTACAGAACAGACAATGCATTTTATGAGACCACCTCGTACATGACCGACAATGTGAGCTGCTGCTCCATGAGAGGCTTCGGTACGCCCCAGGCGATCTACGCCATGGAGAGCGCCATGAACGAGCTGGCATACAAGTTAGATATTTCACCCTACAGACTGCGCTGGATCAATCTGCTGCACACCGGTGACGTGGCTCCCGGCGGCGAGAAGCTTGCAGAGCATGTAAGCCTGGAGGAGCTGCTTGACTACGTGGCGCAGGAGATCGATTTCGACGCCAAGTGGAGCAGATACAAGGATCAGGGCAATGCGCGGATCCGCAGAGGCGTTGGTATTGCCTGCACCATGCGCGGCACCAGCGGCGCCCAGATCAAGGACAGATCGCAGGCGATCCTCTATTTTGACGGAGAGAACAGACTCCACATCAGCCTGGGACTGGTGGACATGGGACAGGGACTGAATACCGCCATGGTCATGATCGCAGGCGAACTGATGGGCCTGGCCCCCGCGGACATCATCTTTGATGAGCCCGATACCGCGAAGGAACTGGAGACCGGTTCCACCACAGGCTCCAGAGGTACTTTTATGGGCGGCAATGCTCTGGCGGCAGCCGCAGACAATCTGAAAAAAATGATCTGCAGCCTCATCGGGGAAGTCTACGGTGAGAAGGCAGATGTGAAAAAGACCGTCTGGAAGGACGGCAAAGTCATGACCGGTGAGAACGCGTACGCGATATGCGAGCTCGCCGAGGAGGCAAAAAAGCGCGGCACAGAGCTTCGCGCTGTGGGCGTGTGCGACCTTGAGAAGCCCGACTGGGATTTTGACAAGGGAAGCGGCAAGCCCTTCCACGTATACACCTACTCCGCACAGGCGGCAGAGGTGGAGGTGGATACACTGACCGGAGAGACCAAGGTTCTCCGCATCGTAGCGGCTCACGACGCCGGCAGGATCGTGAATCCCGACATGGCCAAAGGCCAGGTGCAGGGCGGTATTTTACAGTCCCTCGGTCAGGCACTGATGGAGAATTTCAAGGTGGATCCCGACACAGGAATTCCCCTTACGAAGGATTTTACCAATTATATGCTGCCTACAGCCATGGATCTGCCCGAGATCACAGTGCATTTTGCGGAGCATGACGAGGTCATGGGACCCTTCGGCGCCAAGTCTATCGCCGAGCCCTCCATTGAGCTGGGCGCGGCTTCGGTGAGCGCCGCCGTCAACATGGCACTGGGCATGGAGCATCCCTTAAGAAAGCTCCCCGCAAGCCCCGAGGCGATCCTTATGCACAGGAAGGAATTTGAGTAAAAATGAACCGGATAACATGCGTGGTAAACGGCGCGACCGTCAGTGCTTGGGTCGAGGCCGGAGAGAGAGCCATTGATTTTTTGAGAGAGAGACTGCATCTGACAGGCACCAAGGAGGGCTGCGGTCAGGGTGAGTGCGGAAGCTGCACCATTCTGGTGGACACCCTGGCGGTACATGCCTGCATGATGCTTGCCGTGCAGCTTGACGGCAAGGAGATCCTTACCATTGAGGGTCTGATGAAGGACGGCGAGCCCGACAGGATCCAGAAGGCGTTCCTTGAGCGCGGCGCCGTGCAGTGCGGCTATTGCACCCCCGGCATGATCATGAGCGTGAAGGGTCTGCTTCTGCACAACCCCTGCCCCACCGATGAGGAGATCAGGGAAGCCATTGCCGGCAATCTGTGCAGATGTACAGGTTATCAGACCATTGTGGATGCGGTCCACGACTGCATCGGAAAGGAGTAAGCTTGATAGCCGTAAAAGAAGTTTTCAAGGCTCACAGCGTGAGAGAAGCGCTGGAGCTTCGAAGAGATCATCCCGAAAGTGAATATATCGCAGGCGGCACCGATGTGCTGGTCAAGGTAAGAGCCGGTAAATATCAAGGGGATCTGACTTTGATCGATTTAAGTTCCCTGCGCGACGAACTTGCTTATATCCGCAAGGAAGAGGGAAACATCGTGATCGGTGCGCTGACCACTCACAGTGAGGCTGCTGCAAGCGAACTGCTGAAGCAGTATGTGCCCGGACTGTGTGCGGGCTGCGCGGTAGTGGGCTCCACCCAGATCCGCAATCATGCAACCCTCGGCGGCAACATCGGCAACGCGTCTCCCGCAGCGGACAGTGTTCCCTCACTGATCGCGCTGGATGCAGCGATCACCCTGATGCGAATGGACTCTGACGGTGAGATCGTTGAGTACGACCTTCTTCTGGAGGAATTTTTCAATCGCCGCAGAGGCAGAATGTACATCCCGGGAGAGCTGATCGCCAAGATCACCATCCCCGATATCGCAGGAATCGAAGCCTGCACATACCGCAAGGTGGGCGCGAGAAGTGCACTTGCCATCGCCATCGCTTCCTGCGCTCTGGTGAAGAAGACCGGCCGTTTTCAGGTGGCCTTCGGCTCCATGTCCTACATGGTGAGCCGCCTCACAGAGCTTGAGGAGGTATTAAACGGGGCAGAACTTACCGAGAAGAAGGTAAGAGAGTGCATCGAGCAGAGTATGTTCCCCATCGACGATGTCAGAGCATCGGCTAAGTACCGCACAGAAGTCTGCGGCGGCATGCTGGTGAGTCTGCTTGAGGAGTGCGGCGTGACACTTGCTTAAAGTGCTGTGATTGCCCGGCGGCAAAGCGCTTCAATCATCTGAGGACACATTATGAAAGACATAAAGACTTTTGAAAAATATGACGAGGCAAACCGTGTTCTGATCCGTGCCTGCGTCATGGAACGCGCTGTCAGCGTGGAGCTTTTCGGGGGCGACAGCCCTCACATCGGCGCCGTCAGCGTATGGGACGAGAAGAGGGGCGAATGCATCACCGTCGACCTGCCCACCCACAAGGAGGCAGTGATCAGCAAAATGCTGGCGGAGGACCTGGGCAGGAGACTTGACCGCACGGTCAGCGTCACCGCGGGCATTCACTACGACAACTTCACGCCCGAGATCTTACAGAGCGTCATGCAAATGACGAAGGATATAGCTGCCCGGATCGCAGAATTTGTATTGCAATAATTTATCGGGACGGTTAAGAGGTATTTTATGGAAAAAGATAAGAAAAAAGGTCTGACGGAGGGCGTCATCTGGAAACAGATCCTGTTCTTCTTCCTGCCCATCCTGATCGGAACTTTTTTTCAGCAATTGTATAATACGGTGGATGCCATCATCGTTGGTCAGTTCGCCGGCAAGGAGGCGCTCTCAAGCGTTGGCGGCTCCTCCGGGCAGATCATCAACCTGCTGGTAGGCTTCTTCGTAGCACTGACCGGCGGATGCTCCGTCATCATCTCACAGTTTTACGGCGCCAGAGAGCAGAAGGGCCTGGAGCGGGCGCTTCACACTTCCTATGCGCTGGCTGTCACAGGCGGTATCGGCCTCGGTATCATCGGTTTCCTCGGCGCTCCCATGATGCTTCGCATTATGGACACGCCCGCGGACCTGATGAAGGACTCCACACTGTACATCCGCATGTATTTTGCGGGTCTGATCTTCGTATTTATCTACAACATGGGCTCTTCGGTGCTCCGCGCCATCGGTGATTCCAAGAGACCCCTGTATTACCTGATCATCTGCTGCGTGATCAATATCGTTCTGGACCTGACTTTTGTTCTGGCTCTGGGACTTGGCGTCATGGGCGTTGCACTGGCTACCCTGATCGCTCAGGCTGTCAGCGCGGTCATGGTCACCCTGCATCTGATGAAGGGAGTTCCGGAGTTCAAACTGGACCTTCGCCTGATTCGTTTTTACCCCGGCATCACCGGCAAAATGCTGCGCATCGGACTGCCCAACGGTATTCAGTCCGTCATGTACAGCGTCTCCAATATCATCGTTCAGACCGCCATCAACGGCTTCGGCGTAGACACCGTGGCTGCATGGACATCCCTGGGCAAGATCGATTCCCTGTTCTGGATGTTAAACGGCGCTATGAGCACCTCCTGCATTACCTTCGTCGGCCAGAACTACGGCGCCGGCAAGAAGGACAGAATTAAGAAGGGCATCTGGGTCTGCCTGTTTATGGAGATCATCCTGGGCGGCCTTCTGTCCACCGCGATCATCGTCTTCGGCAGCCAGCTCTTCGGTATCTTCACCGGCGATGCGGCAGTTGTGGCCATCGGTCTTCGCATGATCAGAGTCATCTCACCCTTCTACGGTGTGTTTGCGATCATCGAGATCCTCTCATCCTCCCTGCGTGCGGAGGGACATGTGCTCATCCCCACCGTGGTGGTTCTGTTATGTGTCTGCGTATTCCGTGTGATCTGGACCACGATCCTCGTGGCAGGCAAGAGCATGGAGCTCATCGTCGCGTGCTACCCCGTCAGCTGGGCTATCGCAGCAGTCGTCATGATCTGCTACTTCATACCCAAGCAGAAGAAGGTCATGAGCACTTTCAGATAGGAGGAAAAACAGCATGACCGACGCGATCATTATCATCGTCCTCGCAGCCCTTGCGGTGTTTGCGGGCGTTAAGATCTACAGGAATAAAAAGAAGGGCAGCGCCTGCGCGTGCTGCAGCGGAGGCGCAAACTGCACCTGCGCATCAAAGACCTGCGAAAAGCGGGAAGAATAAAGGAAATATTCGGGAAAAGAGCACTTGGTGCCGGGAAGGGAAAATTTGCTTATTTTCTGGGACAATCAGCGCCTCTGCAGCCCCCTCGTGCGGTTGCTTTTTGCAGATTTTTTAAGGTATAATTTAAGAGAGTGCCGAATTGGACGCAATTTTAAGTTGCCAACCGGCGGACGGCCTTTTCCTGATATTGCATAACAACAAGGACATAAGAAAGGAAGTACTAAAAAATGAAACAGCTCAAACTGGGAATCATCGGTATCGGTGGTATGGGTACCAATCACGCAAACATGTTTATGGCGGGCAAGGTGCCTCAGATCAAACTGACCGCAGTGGCAGACGTAAGAGAGAGTAGACTCGAGTGGGCAAGAGAGAATCTCCCCGAGGATGTTGCCATCTTCTCTGACGGTAAGGAACTCATCGACTCCGGCGTATGTGAAGCAGTAGTTGTTGCTACCCCTCACTATTTCCATCCCGACTATGTAATTTACGGACTCGAGCATGGCGTGCATGTGCTCAGCGAGAAGCCTGCAGGCGTTTACACCAAGCAGGTGCGCGAGGCTTGTGCCGTTGCTGCAAAGAGCGATAAAGTATATGCTCTGATGCTCAATCAGAGAACCAACTGTGTATACCGCAAGCTGCACGAGATGATCGAGAGCGGCGAACTGGGCGAACTGAAGAGAGTAAACTGGATCATCACCGACTGGTACCGCACTCAGGCCTACTATGATGCAGCAGGCTGGAAGGCAACCTGGGACGGCGAGGGCGGCGGCGTTCTCATCAACCAGTGCCCTCATCAGTTAGATCTGCTTACCTGGCTGTGCGGTCTTCCCACCAAGGTTCGCGCATTCTGCCATGAGGCAAAGTGGCATGACATCGAGGTTGAGGATGATGTTACCGCATACCTTGAGTTCCCCAACGGCGCAACCGGCGTATTTGTTACCACCACCGGCGATGCACCCGGCACCAACCGTCTTGAGCTTACCTTTGAGATGGGCAAGATCGTCTGCGAGCATGACAAGCTGATCTTTGACAAGCTTTCCACCAACGTAAGCGAGCACTTAAAGACCGAGCCTCAGGGCTTCAAGAAGCCTGAGATCACCACCATCGAGATCGAGACCGACGGCATGAACGAGCAGCATGCAGGCGTATTCAAGGCTTTTGCGGATCATATCTTAGAGGGAACTCCCCTGACCGCAAGAGGCGAGGAGGGCTTAAACGGCCTGACCCTTTCCAACGCAATGCATATGTCCTCCTGGCTGGATGAGACCGTTACCATTCCTTTTGATGAGGATAAGTTCTTAGAGCTTCTCACCGCCAAGAGAGCAACCTCCAAGGCAAAAGAGGACAAGAACATCGTATTTGACACCACCGGCACCTACTAAGATGCCCCGATTCGGAGGATTACAAAATGGATAAAAGAGCACTGATCTCCGGTTTTGCCGACGAGGCCAATCCCGTCCTTGCCAAGCAGATCGAAGTACTTAAGAGTTTAGATATGTCCTACATCGAGATGAGAGGTATCGAGGGAAGAAACATCATCCATCATACCAATGACGAGATCCGTGAGATCAAGAAGACCATCGACGATGCAGGCATCGCGCTTTCCTCAGTGGGTTCCCCTCTGGGCAAGCACAAGCTGGAAGAGGATTTTGCTCCCCAGCTTGAGGATTTTAAGAGAGGTGTTGAGGTCGCTCATATGATGGGCACCCGCAACATCCGCATGTTCAGCTTCTACGGCCCTAAGGGCGCTGACCGCTCCACCTATGAGGGTCAGGTATTTGACAGACTGGAGCAGTTTGTAAAATACGCAGAGGCCAACGATGTTGTTCTTCTTCACGAGAACGAGAAGGATATCTACGGCGAGATGGCACCCGAGTGTCTGAAGCTGATGAAGACTTTCGGAAGCGATCACTTCCGTGCATGTTTTGACTTCGCTAACTTCCTGCAGGCTAAGCAGGACACCTTAGAGGCATATGAGCTTCTGAAGGATTACATCTCTTACGTTCACATCAAGGACGCTTGCTGGGAGACCGGCAGGGTCGTACCCGCAGGCACCGGCGACGGCAACGTGGAGATCATTTTGGGCAAGCTGTTCGCAAACGGCTACAACGGATTCTTATCCTTAGAGCCTCACCTGTTCGACTTCAAGGGCTTCGAGCAGCTGGAGCAGGGCAAGAAGACCATTATTGCAGGCGGCGATACGAAGCTTACCGGTGAGCAGGCATTTGCGCTGGCTCATGCTTCCCTGATCAAGGTACTTGACAGACTGGCATAACAAAAATGTGTGTACAAGGAGCAGAGGAGTGAGCCGACAGGTTTACTCTTCTGCCTTTTTTCCCGGAAATACGACCAAAAGGGTGGACAAAAAATGGAGCAGCTTCGCTGTGTGGTAGAGCGAATCACATATCGAAATGAAGAGAACGGCTACACGGTGTTGAAGTGCAGGGTGAAGAATTACGCTGAGCTTGTGCCCGTGGTGGCTACGCTTGCCGATGTCCACATCGGCTGTGTGCTTCTTGCCGAGGGCGAGTGGAAGATCGACGCCAGATTCGGCAGACAGTTCGCCGCAGTAAAATGCGAGGAGGTCCTCCCCGCAACGGTCTATGGAATCGAGAAATATTTAGGCTCGGGACTGATCAAGGGTGTGGGTCCCAAGTTCGCCAAGAGAATCGTTGCCAAATTCGGCAAGGACACCCTTACAGTGATTGAAGAGACTCCCGACCTTCTGATCGAGGTGGAGGGTATCGGCAGCGTGCGCGTGGAGCAGATCAAGGCCAGCTGGCAGGAGCAGAGGGAGATCAAGAACATCATGCTCTTTCTGCAGGACCACGACGTAAGCACCTCCCATGCAGCCAGGATCTACAAGACCTACGGCAGCGACAGCATCAGCGTGGTGCAGGAGAATCCCTATCGTCTGGCGGACGACATCTGGGGCATGGGTTTTAAGACAGCGGACATTATCGCCGCCAAGATGGGCATTGAGACCGACAGGTTCATGCGCCTTCGCAGCGGACTTATGTATACATTGAACGAGCTGGCCGGAGAGGGTCACTGCTACGCCCTGCGCGAGCAGCTGATACAGGCCGGTGAGAAGCTTCTCTGGAGAGAGCCCGAGGGCGGCGGGGAAGCGGCACTTTCTCAGCAGACAAGGGAGGACTTCATCCCCTGCCTGGAGATGACTCTGGACGAGATGATCCGTACAGAGGATGTGATCAAGGACGGAGAGGCGATCTACCTTCCTCCCTTCTTTTTCTCGGAGTACGGAAGCGCAAAGCGCATAAACGCCCTGATGGACGCGTCACGCTCGCACATCGACTCCGATGCGCTGATCCGCAAGATCACCGCAAACAGCAAAATAGCATACGACGACATTCAGATAGAGGCCATCCGCACGGCGGTCTCCTCCAAGGTCATGGTGCTTACGGGCGGTCCCGGAACCGGCAAGACCACCACCACACTGGGCATTATCTCAGCGTTTTGCGCTGCGGGCAAAAAAGTGGTACTGGCAGCCCCTACGGGAAGAGCGGCCAAGCGCATGTCGGAGGCCACAGGCATGGAGGCCAAGACCATTCACAGACTGCTTGAGTACAAGATGCCCGACGGTTATCAGAGGGACGAGAACAACCCCATCGAGGGAGATGTACTGATCCTGGACGAGTGCTCCATGATCGATATCGTGCTGATGTACAACCTGTTGAAGGCACTTCCCGATGAGATGACACTGATCCTGGTGGGCGATATCGACCAGCTCCCCAGCGTGGGAGCGGGCAATGTGCTTCGTGACATCATCGACGCAGGCACCGTTCCTGTGGTGCGCCTGACAAGGATCTTCCGTCAGGCAGAGGGCAGCAGGATCATCCGCAATGCCCACCGCATCAACAAGGGCGAGGCACCCGATCTGTCGGGAGGACGCGACAGCGACTTCTTTTTTGCAGGCAGGGAAAACAATGAGGATGCGGTCAGACTCATCGTGCAGTACTGCACATCAAATCTGCCGAACTATTACAAGGCAGACCCCATCAGGGATATTCAGGTGCTGACACCCATGCAGAAGGGCGTCCTCGGCGCAGCGAATCTGAACAACAAGCTGCAGCAGGCCCTGAATCCTTCAAGGATCTTCTTAAACCGCGCAGGAACCCGCTACGGACTCGGCGACAAGGTCATGCAGATCCGCAACAATTACGACAAGGAAGTCTACAACGGAGATATCGGTATCATCTCCGGCGTGGATACCGAAGAGCAGCAGCTCACAGTGCTTTTTGACGGCAGGGAGATCTCCTACGATATCTCCGAGCT
>JAZULD010000194.1:0-8908 GCA_045643625.1 Acetatifactor sp.
TCGACCAGAGCCGTCCCACCCTCGCCGTCTCCTGCCATTCTCTTGGCAAGATAGATCGTAACGGTGTCCAGCGCCGCGCAGAAAGCTGCGTAATCGCTGCCCTCCTCGGTGATCTCGGCATTGCCTGCCAGGCCGTTTGCCATCACAAGGAGAGTGTCGTTGGTAGAAGTATCTCCGTCTACGGAGATCATGTTGAAGGAATCATAAACGCTTGCCTTAACTGCCTTCTTGAGAAGTGCTGCGCTGATATTCACGTCTGTGGTCACATAAGCCAGCATGGTACACATGTTGGGGTGGATCATGCCGGAGCCCTTGCACATTGCGCCGATGGTCACGGTCTTGCCGTCCAGCTCAAACTCCACTGCCACCTGCTTGTGTACGGTGTCGGTGGTCATGATTGCCTTGGCTGCAAGAAGACCTGCGTCGTAGGAATGCTCCTTGGCGTCAGCAAGAAGCCTGATGCCCTCGCAGAGTCTGTCCACGGGAAGCTGCATGCCGATAACACCGGTGGAGCCCAAGAGCACTGCGTTCTCGGGAATGCCGAGAAGTTCGCCTGTGAAGGCTGCCTCAGCCTTGCAGGCATCCATGCCCTGCTTGCCGGTCGCTGCGTTTGCAATGCCGGAATTCACTACAACAGCCTGCACATAGGGAGAATTCTCCACGATGTCTCTGTCCCAGATAACGGGAGCAGCCTTTACCACATTGGAGGTAAAGGTACCTGCCGCCTTACAGGGCGCTGTGCTGTAGATCATCGCCATATCGCGGCGATTCTGATATTTTACGCCGGCCATTACACCGGCTGCTTCAAAACCTTTCGGTGCGGTAACACCGCCGTCAAACTGTCTCATTTTTCTTCTCCCTCATTAACTGTTGAAGGCGGTGATGTTCGCCTCGTTCAGTGTAAAATCATAATAATTCAGGTCCAGACGCTTGGTCCAGCCGATGCAGTTCCAGAACGCGTTGCCGATATCGTTCTTGGTGAAGGCGATGAGGCAGACCTTGTTGATCTCCTCTTCCTTCAGCGCATTCATGCAATGCACTACCATGGCCTTGCCGATGCCCATTCTTCTGTAATCTTCCCGCACGCACACATGGTACAGACAGCCTCGTCTGCCGTCGTGTCCGCAGAGGATGCCGCCCACAACGCTTCCGTCCTCGGCGATGGCAACCACGCTGGTGGTAGGATTGCGGCGAAGGAATCTGGCCACGCCCACCTCGGAGTCATCGATGCTTCGAATACCGAAGCCCTTGATGGTCATCCACAGGGCGTACAGGCCGGGGTAGTCCTCGATGGTCATGGTCCTGATGGTAAAACTCTTCTCTGACATTTTAAAACCTCTCCTTAAGGGAAGCAGGGAACCAGCTTGAGTCCCTCGTCCTCGGGCAGGCCGAAGGGCAGGTTCATGTTCTGCACTGCCTGGCCGGCTGCGCCCTTTACCAGGTTGTCGAGCGCGCCCATCATGATGATGCGGCCGGTTCTCTCATCGATCACAAAATTAATGTCCACATAGTTGCTGCCCTCCACCCACTTGGTCTCGGGGCAGGTGCCCTTCTCAAGGACTCTGACGAATCTCTCGCCTGCATAGTACTTATCGTAGACGGCCTTGATCTCCTCGTATGTGGGAAGTGTGCCGTCTGCCTTGCGGTTAAGGGTCGCGTACTCGGTCACCAGGATGCCTCTGTTCATGGGTACCAGGTGAGGAGTGAAGTTTAACATGATCTCACAATCGCCCGCATAGCCAAGCTGCTCCTCGATCTCGGGAGTATGGCGATGGGTGGCAACACCGTAAGCCTTGATGTTCTCGTTGACCTCACAGTAGAGGTTGGGAAGCTTGGCGCCTCTGCCTGCGCCGGAGGTTCCGGACTTGGCATCGATGATCAGGGTGGAAGGATCGATGAGTCCCTCCTTGACCATAGGGTATGCAGTCAGGATGGAGCAGGTGGTGTAGCAGCCGGGGTTGGCAACCAGTCTGGTCTTATCTGTGATCTTGCCTCTGTTGATCTCGCAGAGACCGTACACAGCCTCCTCGATGAACTGAGGTGACTTGTGGGTGATTCCGTACCACTTCTCGTATACGGCAACGTCCTTCAGTCTGTAATCAGCGGAGAGGTCGATGACCTTCACCTTCTGAAGGATCTCCTCGGTGAGGATACCTGCAAGGTAACCCTGGGGAGTTGCGGTAAAAATAACATCTGCCTGCTCGGCAAGCTCTTCAATATTATCATCGCTGCAGAGATTCTCAACGATCTTGAACATGTTGTTGTACACTGCTGCGAACTTCTGATCCACATAGCTTCTGGAACCGTACCATACGATCTCGACATCCTCATGATTCCAGAGGAGTCTTACAAGCTCTGCGCCTGCGTATCCGGTTGCTCCGATAATGCCTGCTTTAATCACTTTTTATCCCTCATTTCTGCGCCTGAAACGCATCATTATTGTTTTGTCGCTCTCTGTATCATACCACTTTTTGCGTAAATGTCTACTGTTTTTTTGTATTTTATTCACGTTTTTGTGTTTTATTGTATTTTTATACATTTATTATCTTATATTCGCACTTTTCATGTATATTTATACCAAATCTATGAATTTACCTGTAATTTAATGTTGCTTTTCGCGAAGGAATGTTGTATATTGTTTTCAGATTTAATGTCAACAAAAAAGTAACCATATAAACGGAGGAATTGAAACAATGAAAGAAAAAGTTATTTTAGCTTATTCCGGCGGTCTTGATACCACCGCTATCATTCCCTGGCTGAAAGAGAACTTCGACTACGAAGTAATCTGTGTCTGCATCAACTGCGGACAGGCTGAGGAGCTGGACGGTCTGGAAGTGAGAGCAAAGTTCTGCGGCGCTTCCAAGCTGTATATCGAAGATGTTATCGATGAGTTCTGCGAAGAGTACATCGTTCCCTGCGTACAGGCTAACGCGATCTACGAGAACAAGTATCTGTTAGGTACTTCCATGGCTCGTCCCCTCATCGCTAAGAAGCTGGTTGAGATCGCTCGTAAGGAAGGCGCTACCGCAATCTGCCACGGCGCTACCGGTAAGGGCAACGACCAGATCCGTTTCGAGCTGGGCATCAAGGCTCTCGCTCCCGACATCAGAATCATCGCTGCATGGAGAAACGACAAGTGGACCATGGATTCCCGTCAGTCCGAGATCGACTACTGCAAGGCACACGGCATCGATCTTCCCTTCTCCGCAGATTCTTCCTACAGCCGCGACCGCAACATCTGGCACATCAGCCACGAAGGTCTTGAGCTTGAGGATCCCGCTAACGAGCCTAACTTCGATCATCTTCTCGTTCTGGGCACTACCCCCGAGAAGGCTCCCGATGAGGGCGAGTATGTAACCATGACCTTTGAAAAGGGTGTTCCCACCTCTGTTAACGGTCAGAAGATGAAGGTTGCAGACATCATCAACACCCTGAACGTTCTGGGCGGCAAGCATGGTATCGGTATCGTTGATATCGTTGAGAACCGTGTAGTAGGCATGAAGAGCCGCGGCGTTTACGAGACCCCCGGCGGTACCATCCTTATGGAGGCACATCAGCAGCTTGAGGAGCTGATCCTCGACCGCGACACCTACGCTATGAAGAAGGAAATGGGCGGCCGTTTCGCAAGCCTTGTTTACGAAGGCAAGTGGTTCACCCCTCTTCGTCAGGCTGAGCAGGCATTCATCGAGAAGACTCAGGAGTACGTAACCGGTGAAGTTAAGTTCAAGCTCTACAAGGGCAACATCATCAAGGCCGGCACCACCTCTCCTTACACCCTGTACAACGAGAGCATCGCTTCCTTCACCACCGGTGATCTCTACGATCATCACGACGCTGAAGGCTTCATCAACCTCTTCGGCTTATCCTGCAAGGTAAGAGCTATGAAGATGCAGGAGCAGGGCATCGATCTTCTGTAATTGCCTATGAAGATCCTGACCATTGTAATTCTTGTGTATCTGCTGATCGCAAACATCGTGGGCTTTGCCATGATGGGCATCGATAAGCGCAAGGCCAAAAAGGGTGCATGGCGCATCAAGGAGGCATCCCTCTTCTTAGCGGCCATCCTCGGCGGCAGCATCGGTTCCATCGCAGGCATGCAGGTCTTTCGTCATAAGACCAAGCACTGGTATTTCAAATTCGCCATGCCCCTGATCCTGTTCCTGCAAATCGCACTTGGCATCTTCCTCTATGTGAAGTTCCGTTAAATAAAAATAACCCCGGATCGTTATGATCCGGGGCTTTTTTTGTCTTCATAAAAATTTCGGGCCTGGGAATTCCTGCGCGTTCCCTCATCCGATCAAACCTAACTACGCGTCCTTCTCGGGGAACAGGGTAAAGATATTGATGGTGCCGTCAAGCACTGCCTTCGCATAGTCAGCGCTTCCGTTCAGCTTCACTTCGGTCTCAACGCCTGCCAGTCTCTTCTGCCAGCTGTGGTGGTCGTCGCTGCCTGCGGTGCCGGGAAGCTCGTAAGCCTTGGCGTACTCGATAGCTCTGTCGTTCTCGAAATCCTTGCGGCTTGCGTTGATGGTCTCAACTGCGTCCACCTGACGGGGCATCAGTCTGAAGTAAGGGATGTAGTCCGCCTCTCTGAAGGGATGAGCGTGTACGATGAAGCCGCCCTCCTTTCGCGCCAGATCGAGGTAGTCGGTGATCTCCATAAGGTCCACATCCTCGTGGTCGTAGAGCCACTGCTTATCAAGACCGTAGGTCAGGAAATCGATGCCGAAGCAGCTTACCTCAAAGCCGAAAAATACGTCGATGCCAAGCTTCTTGCCCTCATCGAGAGCCTCTTCGTAGCCTGAACAGAACATATCCACTCTGTCCTTCCAGGACATGCCTGTGCGGGGCACGGTGGTGTTGCCGTTTAAGAAATGATCTGTTACCCAGATACCTGTGTAGCCTAATTTTTTATAAAATCTCACCTGCTCGCGGGCGGGCGCTGTGGCACAGCGGCTTACCTCTGCAGTGTGAAGATGAGTCTCGTAACGATACATAGCGAACGTCTCCTTTTTTCATGATCGGGATAAGTATAACACATCTTTGCGTCTATGGAAATGAATTTTAAGAGATAAAAAATAAACCCGCAGGAGTCTTGTTTTCTCCTGCGGGAAATCAATCTTTTAGGTCGTCACAACGATTCCGCCGTCATTTGCGTACATGCTGCTGACGCCGCGTGCATCATGGAAGAGCACTTCCTTGAAGGGGCGCTCCTTAACAATGGCATCCGCTACCAGTTTGGCGCGGTCAAGAGCGTTGCAGTGGGTGATGATCAGGCGTCTCTCTTCGGACTCTGTCACATCCGCAACAGCGGTATCAATGAGCTTGCGGAGAGCCTTCTTGATGCCGATGCCCTGGCCAAGCTGTACGATGACGCCCTTATCTCCTGCCATCAGAGGCTTGATATTTAAGGAGGTTGCAACCAGCGCCTTCACACCGGAGAGTCGTCCGTTCTTGCGGAGGGTGTCCAGATTATCCAGGACAAAATAGGTATGAACAGAACTTCTGAATGCCTCGATCTGCTCTACGATCTCCTCGAAGGGAAGTCCCTGCTCCTCCAGATCGATCAGTTTTAAAGCGATCTGGGTCTCGCCGCTTGCCGCGGATTCGGAGTCCACAACGTGGATCTGCTTGTCGCCGTGCTGCTCATGATACAGATTCATGCCGAGCACCGCGCTGTTGTAGCTGCCGCTCAAATGGGAGGAAAGAGTGATCACATACACTCTCTCAGCCTCGGTCATATACGCATTGCAGAAGCTGTCCGGAGAGGGACATGCGGACTTGGGACAGGTGGGGCAATCTGCCACCTTCTTAAGAAAAGAAGCCTGGTCAAAGTTCTCATCATCGATAATATGCTCATCTCCGACCTCGAGCGTCAAGGGTACGATCTCAAATCTGGGATCATCTTTGTACTGCTCGGGAATCTCACAACAGCTGTCAACTACGATCTTGTAATTCATCTATTTTGCGTGCCTCTCATTCTTGATATGTGTATTATGTCATGTCTATATCGACTAAATATAGTTTTTAATACTATATATGATAACACACGGTTTTCGGGGTGTAAAGGACAAGATTTGAAAACCCGAATTTCCCTATACATCACCGGAAAACTATACTATAATAGCCTTAAGTAAAACTTTTTTCCGGAGACCGGCCATGATTTCACTTCAGATCACATCCCTTAAGATCTTCATGAATCAGCTGCTTAACAGCGATATATTTGACACCTTCCTCCTGCAGGAGGCCACTATTAAGACCGCCAACACTTACACCATAGACGGCCGCATCAATGTGGATTTCTACCCCATGGCAGAGCGCACCGAGGAGCTGCTGCCCTATGAGTTCATGACCTGGAGCAATGCCAAGAGCCTGTGCTACTCCCTGATCAAGGGCAAGTACACCCCCATCTCCATGAAGCTCATTCTGCAGTTAAAACCGGACCTTGCGCAGAATCTCCTCACCAAGGAGCATTCCACCGCGGACCTCTCCAACGTGAAGGCTCTGGTCCTCGGCATCCACTACAACGGCTCCGGCGCCACACTGACCACAGGCACCTCCTACCACTCCTTTATGATGGACAGGACTCCCGACGTCATCTGGGACAAGGCACTTTGTAAGTACCTGACCGGCAAGGGCGTGCCGTACGATATTGAGTAGGAATACACTCTTTCGCATCACAGGAATTAAATCTTCACAGGAATTAAATCTTCACATCAAAAAAGGACCCCTTATCGGGATCCTTTTTTTCTTGTAAACCATTCTTCGGGAAGCTGCACCAGGATGATCGCAGCAAATACGATGACGCAGCCTAAGATCTGTCTGCCGGTCATGGTCTGGTCGGTACCAAGGAGGCCCAGCTTGTATGCCGCATAGCCTGAGATGGTAGCCACTACGGACTCAAGACTCATCAGCAGTGCGGCGATGGTGGGATTAACACCCTTCTGTCCGACGATCTGCAGGGTGTACGCCACGCCGCAGCTCATAACGCCGGCATAGAGCAGGGGGATGATTCCCTGGATCAGCTGTGCGAAGGTGGGATGCTCCCAGATGATCGCACAGGTGGTGCAGACGATACCGCAGAAGAAAAACTGTATGAAGGATAAAAGCGCGCCCTCCATCATGGGAGCGAACTTGTCGACCACCAGAATGTGCACCGCATAAACCACGGCACAGAGGAACACCAGAGTATCACCGAGTCCCAGACTGAAGCTCTCGGTCATGCACAGCAGGTACATGCCCGCTGCAGCAAGCACAACTGCGATCCACACTGCGAAATTCACTCTGCGGCGCAGGAAAATGCCCAGGATCGGGACAAAAATAATATACAGGGTAGTGATGAAACCGGCCTTGCCCACGGTGGTGTAGACAATACCGAACTGCTGTAATGTACTTGCCGTTGTCAGCGCAAGACCGCAGCAGATACCGCCGATGATCGCCTTTTTCCAGTTGATGGGCTCTCTGTTCTTAGGACCTGCGACCTTATGGGAGATCAGCAGGTAGATACCTAGGGCAGCGGTTCCGATGAGGGAGCGGACACCGTTGAAGGTGAAGGCACCCATGTAGTCCATGCCCTTGCTCTGGGACACGAAGGCCATACCCCAGATAGCGGCTGCCAAAAACAGCAGGAAACTGTTTCTTGCCTGTGTCTTGTTCATTTTTTATACCTCCGCGATAACTTCCACTTCGCAGAGAACGTTCTTGGGAAGGGTCTTAACTGCCACACAGCTTCTCGCGGGCTTCTCGGTGAAGGTCTCGCCGTACACTGCGTTGAAAGCAGCAAAATCATTCATATCCGCAAGGAAGCAGGTGGTCTTCACAACGCGGCTTGCGTCGGTGCCTGCTGCCGCAAGGATGGCGGTGAGGTTCTTCATGACCTGTGCTGCCTGCTCCTCAATAGTGGTGCCCACGATCTCGCCGGTTGCGGGATCCAGTGCGATCTGTCCAGAGGAAAAAAGCAGATTGCCGGTTACGATGCCCTGGGAATAGGGGCCGATTGCTGCGGGTGCCTTATCGGTAACGATCTTCTTCATAGTGTTATCTCCTTTGTTGTCTCGTCTTGATTGTCTTTAAGTGTTTCGGTGCATCCGGCGAATTACTCGTCGAATTCCACTGTCACATAGAACCCTCTGGCATTCTCCACGATATCTGTCACGACGCCGCCCTTAGACTTCAGTCTCTCGGGGAAGGGCACGTTGGCAGACATGGCCAGCGAGGGGTCGATGGTATAGTAATAGTTGCTGGGGAGCAGACCTTCCGTCACTGTGATCTTCTGTCCTACAGTGAGCAGTCCGGGACGTCCCATTTTAAATTCCATAAGGCGCACCTGTTCATCCATCCTTTCCGGAATGCTGTTCCTTCGCATTACACGAAATGTATTGTAACAGTATTCATGGGGTAATGCAAGATTTTTCAGAGGGGCTGCGCCGCCCCCATCACACAAAGATCCCCCGGCATCGTCAGACACCGGGGGCTTGATATTCCTTATGACTTCTGAGAAAACAGCTCTTCTTACTTCGCAGGAAAAGCTGTTTTGTTCATGTAAAATTATCTCTCGTACTTTAAGCTCTGTGCGCGGATCAGTTCCTCGTCGTCGAAGTAGTTGATACGCATTGCGCTCTTTACCTCGGAGAGGGTCTTGGCTGCTTCCTCGCGTGCAGTCTCGCTGCCCTTCTTAAGGATCTCGTAAACTGCGGGGATGTCCTTCTCCAGTTCGCTTCTGCGCTGTCTGATGGGCTCTAAGATCTCCTGCATTACATTGTTCAGGAACTTCTTCACCTTTACATCGCCGAGGCCGCCTCTCTGGTAGTGAGCCTTCAGCTCATCCAGGTTCGCATAGTCAGGAAGGTAACGCTCGAAGTGCTCCTCCTTGCAGAATGCATCCAGGTAGGTGAATACGGTGTTGCCC
>JAZULD010000195.1:0-3276 GCA_045643625.1 Acetatifactor sp.
GTTAAATTCTTTGTGAAGTATGCTTTCAGGCAGCTTTTTTGTTTCTGATACTGAATGTTATGCTGTTTTCTGGTCTACTAAAAGAGACTCAGGTGACGGCAGCTTTTTGCTTAAAACATCTCTGCCTGCTTTTGTGGCTGCTTTTACCTCGAGGAAGAAGCTGTCGGACGAGGAGATCGACGAGCTGATCAGGATCATCGACAGCAAGAGAGGTTAGGGGCATGGAATACAATTTTGGAGCGATCATCGCTGAGACCCTTGTCATGGGTCTTTTGAAGATGAGTCTGGTTGCCGGCGCGGCCATTCTGATCGTGATCGCAGTGAGACATTTTTTAAAAAAAGCACCCAAGGTGTTCTCCTACGCGCTGTGGGGCATCGTGCTGTTCAGGCTGCTGTGCCCTGTGAGCGTCGGTGCGCCTTTTTCGGTGTACAATCTTGGGAAAATAGCTGCAAGGACGGCCGGGATCGAGAAGATTCAACAGGGCCTGCCCGGTAATTCATATCGGGCGGACAATGCTGAAAACCTGCCCGGTCAGGCAGATACAGATCCCGCAGATACGGATTCTGCGGATGGATCATCAGATCAGATGAACGGTAACTTACCTGCAGGCGGCCTTACGGAAGGAAATGCAAGTGCAAACGGTTTGCCCGAAGGAAACGCAAGCACAAACGGCCAACTCGCAGGAAGCACAAGCACAAACGGTCAACCTGCAGCAAATGCAGGCCAGACAGGCGCACTCACAGAGCACGATCCCTCACTTGGCAAAATAGAGGGAATGTATGCAGTGGAGCAACCTGTTACTCCGGAGGAGTTCGTCCCGGGTGCAGCCGAAGGAGCAAATGCGATGGGCAACCTTACCGCAGGCGCGCCTGAAGATATGACTGCAGCAGGCAGCCGTAACAGAACAGGCTTCGTCTACGTATTTTTTATCTGGCTTGCAGGCATGGCGCTTCTCTACGGAAGCAACATTTTTGCATTTTTGAAGCTTCGCCGCCGCACAGCGCAGAGCCTTCGTATCAGGGACAATATATACATCTCCGACGAGGTGACAACACCATTTTGTCTGGGAATTATAAGACCTAAGATCTACCTGCCCTCGGGCCTTGCCGAGGCGGAGCGGGAGTATGTCATCATCCATGAGCAGACCCACATCCGCAGGCTGGACCATATCTTCAAGCTGCTTGCTTTCATCGCGCTTGGCATTCACTGGTTCAATCCCCTTGTGTGGGTGGCATTTGTCCTGGCAGGCAAAGACATGGAGATGAGCTGCGATGAGGCGGTGATCGGCCGCATGGGCAGCGAGATCCGTGCAGCTTATTCGGCATCTCTATTAGGACTTGCGACCGGCAGAAGGATCGTGACGGCGTCCCCGCTTGCTTTTGGCGAGGGTGATCCCGCCGGACGAATCCGAAATGTCATGGATTATAAGAAGCCCGGCAAGGGCGTTGTGATCGCGGCAATCGTCGTCTGTGTGCTGGCGGGACTTGTCCTGCTCACGGATAGTTTTGAGGCGAAGGCAGACGACGTTACGACAGAGCTTTCGGAAAAAGAGGGCGCAGTCGCAGAGCCGGAAGAAGCGGAAGCGGGCAAACCGGAGGAGGAATCCCACGAGCCTCTGACCATTGATTTGGCACAGTATTACATTACCAACACAGGCGATCCCTCCAATTTCTATCTGGTGGATGGGGACCATATTCTGTGGGGAAGCGGTTACAACGAGTGTGGTCAGCTGGGCCAGGGCATTCAGAATCAGGTCTTCCATGAGGAGCCTGTAAAAATAGCCGAGAATGTTATTCATGTTGACTATTCCCAGCGAGGCTTCATGATCTACTTGACCTACGATCACAAACTCTACGGTGTGGGCAATGCGGGCACCGGCGTCCTTGGGCAGTACGACAGTTTTGACTGGAACAGATACTTAAACGGGGAGCAGTATTCTGTCAGCACGCCGGTTCTTATCGCTGAGAACGTCTCCTACGCCCGCTGCGGACGGGACGATATTGTGTACCTTACCGACAACGGACAGGTGTGGACTCTCGGCACTGTTGCCATAAACGGGGGATTTGGTTCGACTGACGTCCTTTTTTACAAGGATCCTGTGAAGATCTTAGACGATGCGGTCTATGTGAGCGGTGGTTGGTTCAATCACGCGGCGCTTACGTCCGACGCGAGTCTTTGGACCTGGGGCTATAACAGTGCGGGCAACTGCGGCGTGGAGGAACCTCTCATAGTAAGAGAGCCGATTCCTGTTGCCGAAGATGTCGAAATGGTGTGGACCGGAAGCACAGAGTTAAACGACCGGTGTGAAAAGATCGCGGATTATAACGGCGCCTACAAGAGATGGTTTAACAACACCGTCATTCAGAAGCGCGACGGCGCGCTCTATATCTGCGGCGAGAATGTGGGCACGACTGAACGAACCGTTCATGCGGCGGAGGCCTCCTACACGGCTGTGTGCTCATACGAGTTCCTGCCCTATGAGAATCTTTACGAGAAGATGGCGGGAGAGTACTGGTTTTTAAGCGGCGCAGGCGGCTGGCAGACGAGACTGAACATTGCGTCTGACGGAACCTTCGCGGGCCTCTTTGAGGACAGCAACGCAGGCAGTCTGGAGCGCTGTGAGTTTAAGGGAGAACTGGATTTTCCTGTAAAAATCAGGGATTACACCTACAAGGCAAGGATCTGCAGTATGGAGTATGCTATGCCGGGAGAGAGTCATGTCGACAACGGAATCACCATCACCAACAGTACGCCCTACGGTCTGACCGAAGCGGAGGAACTTCTGATCTACACGCCGGGCTACGAGATGAGCGCTGTGACCGAGGAGGAGTATTCCTGGATCGCCCCCGAGCGCGAGGAATTCTGGCATTTAAGCCGCGAGGAAGCGGCCGGCAGCAGGCTCCCCTGCTATGCGATCGTAAGCAAGGCGGACGGAACTGTTTTCACAGAGGTGCCTAAGCCTTATCGGACGAATGTAACGAAAAATACAGCGGCGGTGACGCTGTGGGATTCCTTAAAGCACAGAACGCATGATACGCAGAGAAAATGGACCGCAGACGAGGATAACACCTTTGAGGAAGAGTACGTGGCAGGATATGTGCGTGCAGCCTTCGGTGGGAAGAAGGAGGCTCCGGCTAAGGAGCTGATTCCCGCGCCGGAGACCCTGATCCGGGCGCCCGAGTTTACCCTGAGGGAGTACCGGCTTTCTGATACAGTGTCGGTCTTTGCTGCAGAGCAGCGCTTCGAGAAGGGCAGGGCTGTGACCTGTATCTATT
>JAZULD010000196.1:0-10675 GCA_045643625.1 Acetatifactor sp.
GCTGCGATCCGCGCAAGAGTGGAGAGCGCCCGCCTGATGCAGAAGGAGCGCTACAGGGGAACAACGTATCGTTTTAACAGCGATATCGAGGCCGGAGATATGGACCGTTTCTGCAAGCTCGGGGAGAAGGAACTGAGCTGCGCGGTGGAGCTCTACAAGCAGGTGGGCTTAAGCGCCAGGGCTTATCATCGAATCCTTAAGGTGGCAAGGACCATAGCGGACCTTGCGGGAGCGGAGAAGATCGGTGAGGAGCATCTGCTGGAGGCAGCCTGCTACCGACCTGCCCAGGACTACTGGATATAGGAGGGGAACATGAACAGAGAAAGAGAATATGCCTACCTTTTAACCGGTCTTCCGGGCATCGGAAACGCCTCTGTAAATGCCCTGATGGAGGCGTTTGGAAGCTTCGGCGCGGCCATGGAGGCAGATGAGGAAGAACTCCTGAAAGTGCTTCCTGCAAACCGCGTGAAGGCCGTTCTGGAGGGGCGAAAAAATCATAAACCTTTGGTGCCTTTCGAGGAATTGACCGGGCGGGACATTCATATGGTGCTCTGCACAGAAAAAGAATATCCGAAGCGTCTGTCAATGATTCCGGACAAGCCATATGTTATTTTTTACAAAGGAAGCCTGCCCACCGAGGATAGACCGTCCGTTGCGGTGGTGGGTGCAAGAGAGTGCTCCGAATACGGCAAATATGCGGCGAAGATCATCGGCGAAAACATGGGCAGGCTGGGTGTCTCTGTTATCAGCGGCATGGCCAGAGGCATTGACGGAATCAGTCAAAAGGCGGCTCTCGATGCCGGCGGCAGGAGCTTTGCAGTGCTTGGAAGCGGCGTGGACATCTGTTATCCCGAGGACAATCGAAGACTCTACGATTATCTTGCAAAAAAGGGCGGGATCATCTCGTCCTACCACCCCGGTTCTCCGGCGATCGCGAAAAATTTTCCTCCCAGAAACCGCATTGTCAGCGGCCTGGCAGACGTGGTCATCGTGGTGGAAGCAAGGGAGAAAAGCGGCACCTTTATTACCGTGGACATGGCCCTGGAGCAGGGCAGGGAGGTCTATGTGGTGCCGGGACGCATCACCGACAGACTGAGCGTTGGCTGTAATCGTCTCTGGAAGCAGGGGGCGAGCATCTTCCTGTCGGTGGAGGAATTTACCGAGGAACTGATGGAGATCTGGGAGCGGAAGCAGGGAGCCGGAAGGAGCGGTTTCCGGGGCGCAGATGCCTTGCGGGAAGGGGACGGAAGTGTCGGAAACGCTGCCGCTGTCGGGAACAAACAATCAGATGACTTTACCGGTACGCAGCAGTCATTTTTTACTTCGCATGCATCTCAGATCCTGCCGGCGGACCTTGCGCCCGTCTATGACCTGCTTGATTTTTACCCGCAGTCTGTGTCCGATCTGCTTCACAGGGCAGATTCGTCTCTGCAGTTTGTGGAGCTGAACCGCAGACTGATGCAGCTCTGTGTTCTCCGTGTGGCATCGCAGGTCAGCCCGGGATATTTTGTGAAGAAGATGTAGGGCGAAAGTCATTAAGTGAACTGACACAAGAAGAAATAGAACAATTCAGAAATAATTAGCCCAAAGTTATCAAAGGCAGCCAACTAACTATTGGCTGCCTTTTTATATGTCGCGCGGTGAAATCCTAATTGAGAGCCGGGGCGAAATATGATATAATCTTTTGCATATGAAATCGGTGACGCGGGAGCGAAGACGTCCCGCGGACTACCCGATAAGAGGAAAGAGAGACAGATCCATGGATAAGACATACAGAGAGCAGACCAAGGTCATTTCGATCGGCAATGTGAAGATCGGCGGCGGCAACCCCGTGGCCATTCAGTCGGTGACCAACACCCCCACCGAGGACGTGGAGGCTACCGTAGCGCAGATCCTGCGCCTCGAGAAGGCGGGATGCGAGATCATTCGCTGCACCGTGCCCACCATGGAGGCCGCGCAGGCGCTTCGCGAGATCAAGAAACAGATCCATATTCCGCTGGTTGCAGACATTCATTTTGATTATAAGATGGCCATTGCCGCTATGGAGAACGGCGCGGACAAGATCCGCATCAACCCCGGCAACATCGGAAGCCCCGAGAGGGTGAAGGCTGTTGTGGACGTGGCAAAAGAGCGCAGCATCCCCATTCGTGTGGGCGTAAACAGCGGTTCCCTGGAGAAGCATCTGATCGAAAAATACGGCGGCGTCACCGCAGAGGGCATCGTGGAGAGCGCACTGGACAAGGTGCATATGATCGAGGAGCTTCAGTATGATAACCTTGTTGTCAGCATCAAGTCTTCCGATGTTCTGATGTGCGTGAAGGCGCACGAACTGCTGGCAGGCAAGACTCCTTATCCCCTGCATGTAGGCATCACCGAGGCAGGTACCGTGACCGGCGGCAACATCAAATCCGCGATCGGTCTCGGACTTATCCTGAATCAGGGTATCGGTGACACCATCCGTGTGTCCCTGACAGGAGACCCCGTGGAGGAGATCAAATCCGCCAACCTGATCCTGCGCACTTTGGGACTGCGCAAAACAGGCATCGAGGTAGTCAGCTGTCCCACCTGCGGCAGAACCAAGATCGACCTGATCGGTCTTGCCAACAAGGTCGAGCAGATGGTTGCGGACTATCCCCTGAATATTAAAGTTGCTGTTATGGGCTGTGTGGTAAACGGCCCCGGAGAAGCGAGAGAGGCAGACCTTGGAATCGCCGGCGGTATCGGCGAAGGACTGCTGATCAAGAAGGGTGAGATCATCCGCAAGGTGCCTGAAGCAGAGCTTCTTGACACCTTAAAATACGAACTGGAGAACTGGAAGTAAGGTAAGACATGGGCAAACCGTTTTTTGATGTATTTCCAACCTTACAAGCGAATAAAGGCATTCATCTCTTAATGGAGCAGACCGAGGTGGAGAGGATCTCTGCCACCAGGCAGAAGGACTTTCTGCGCGTTTATCTCTACAGTCCCCGCCTGATCGCCAAGTCGGATATTCTGGCGGCGGAGAAGGAGATCAAGCGTCAGCTTTTTAAGAACGTGAATATCACGGTCAAGATCTATGAGCGTTTTGAACTCTCTGCCCAGTATACCCCCGAGAATCTGATGGAGGCGTACAGAGAGAGTATCCTGGAGGAACTCAGAGACTACAGTCATGTGCTCTACAACGCTTTCCGCACGGCTGACATCAGCTATCCGGACGGGGATCGCATGCTGTTTACCATGGAAGATACCGTCATCAACCACAGCAAGGAAGAGGAACTTCTGCGCATCCTCGACAAGATCTTAAACGAGCGCTGCGGCATGAAACTGGTGCTGAACGCCGATTACCGCACCGAGAGCGAGAAGGAGGAGAACGACGAGAGTTACTCCATCGAGATGAAGGTGGCTGAGATCAACAGGCGTATCAGAGGTGAATCCGCCGAAGAAGGTGAGGAGAGTGCCGAGGCACCCGCACCCGCTCCCGAGAAAAAAGCGCCCGCTCCCGAGAAGAGCCAAGGCGGCAAAGATTTCGGCCGCGGTACAAAGAAGGACAACCCCGATCAGCCCAGAAGCGTCATCCGTTCCGACAATCCGGACGTTATCTACGGACGTGATTTCCCCGAGGATGCCATCCGCTTGGACGAGATCATCGGCGAGATCGGCGAAGTCGTCATCCGCGGCCAGATCATCACGCTGGAGAGCCGCGAGCTTCGCAACGAGAAGACGATCATTTCTTTTGATATTACTGATTTTACAGATACGATCTCCGTCAAGATCTTTGCCCGCAACGATCAGGTGGAGGAGATCTTGAACGGCGTCAAAAAGGGCGCTTTTGTGAAGATCAAGGGTATCTGCATGATGGACAAGTACGATCACGAGCTGACCATCGGTTCCATTGCAGGTATCAAGAAGATCCCCAATTTTGCGACAAGCAGGCAGGACACTATGCGCGAGAAGCGCGTGGAACTGCATTGTCATACCAAGATGAGCGATATGGACGGTGTCAGCGAGGTCAAGGACATCGTTAAGCGCGCCTACAAGTGGGGTCATCGCGCCATCGCTATCACAGACCATGCAGCGGTACAGAGCTTTACCGATGCCAATCATGTGTGGGACGACCTCTGGAAGGAAGAGAAGAAAACACGCCAGGAGGCCGGGGATGCACACCCCGACAAACAGGACTTTTTCAAGATCATCTACGGTGTGGAGGGTTACCTGGTGGACGACCTGAAGGGTATCGTTACAGGTGACCGCGGACAGACCCTGCAGGATGATTTTGTGGTATTTGATATTGAGACCACCGGTTTTTCTCCCGTGAAAAACCGTATTATCGAGATCGGTGCGGTGAAGGTACAGGGCGGCAAGATCACAGACCGTTATTCTACCTTTATCGATCCCAAGACGCCGATTCCCTACGAGATCGAGAAGCTTACGGGCATTCGCGACGACCTTGTGATGGGTCAGCCCGTGATCGAGGATGAACTGCCGAAATTCATGGAGTTCTGCAAGGGCTGTGTGCTGGTGGCACACAATGCAAGCTTCGATATGAGCTTTATCACAGAGAACTGCAGACGTCAGGGACTGCCGGCTGAATTCACCTATGTGGATACCGTGGGCATTGCGAGAGTGCTGCTCACAGATCTGAAGAGACATACTTTGGACAGCGTTGCCAAGGCTTTAAATGTCAGCCTTGAGAACCACCACAGAGCGGTGGACGACGCAGAGTGTACCGCGCTTATTTTTGAAAAAATGATCAAAATGCTGGAGGAGCAGGAGATCCACACCCTGCAGCAGGTGAAGCTGATGGGCGATTCCAGCATCGAGCTGGTGCGCAAGCTGCCTTCCTACCATGTGATCATTCTTGCCAAGAACGACCTGGGACGCATCAACCTCTACAGGCTGGTGTCTGAGTCCCACCTTCATTATTTTAACAGAACGCCCCGTATCCCCAAGAGCCTGATCCAGAAATACCGTGAGGGCCTGATCATCGGCAGTGCCTGTGAGGCAGGAGAGCTGTACAGGGCGCTGGTGGACGGTCAGAGCGACGATCAGATCGCAAGGATCGTGAATTTCTACGATTATCTGGAGATCCAGCCCTGCGGCAACAACAGATTCATGCTGGAGAGCGAGAAGTACCGCGATATCAATACCGTGGAGGATCTTCAGGAGATCAACAGGCACATCGTCAGTCTGGGAGAGCAGTTCCACAAGCCCGTTGTTGCTACCTGTGACGTGCATTTCCTGGATCCCGAGGATGAGATCTACCGCCGCATCATCATGGCCGGCAAGGGCTTTGAGGACGCGGACAATCAGGCGCCTCTTTACCTGCATACCACGGAGGAGATGCTGGAAGAATTTGCTTATCTGGGCAGCGACAAGGCAAGAGAAGTGGTCATCGTGAACCCCAACAGGATCGCGGATATGACCGAGACGATCTCACCCGTGCGCCCCGATAAATGTCCTCCCGTCATTGCGGACAGCGACAAGCAGCTCACCGAGATCTGCTACAACAGAGCCCATGAGATCTACGGTCCCGACCTTCCCGACGTGGTTGAGAAGAGACTGCAGAAGGAGCTGCACTCTATTATTACCAACGGTTTCGCGGTTATGTATATCATTGCCCAGAAGCTGGTGTGGAAGTCCGTTGAGGACGGTTATCTGGTTGGTTCCAGAGGTTCCGTAGGAAGCTCCTTTGTGGCCACCATGGCGGGTATTACGGAGATCAATCCCTTAAGCCCCCACTATTACTGCAGCAAATGCCACTATGTGGATTTTGATGAGGATGACGTCAAGGCCTATGCGGGACGTGCCGGCATCGATATGCCCGACAAGTATTGCCCCGTCTGCGGAGAACTGCTCCACAAGGAGGGCTTTGACATTCCTTTTGAGACTTTCCTTGGATTTAAGGGAGACAAGGAGCCTGATATCGACCTGAATTTCTCCGGCGAGTATCAGTCCAAGGCGCATAAATACACGGAGGTCATCTTCGGTGCAGGACAGACCTTCCGCGCCGGCACCATCGGTACGCTTGCGGACAAGACCGCATTCGGTTACGTGAAGAATTACTTCGAGGAGCGCGGCGTACACAAGAGAGTCAGTGAGATCAATCGTATCACTCTGGGCTGTACCGGTATCAGAAGAAGTACCGGTCAGCACCCCGGCGGTATTGTTGTTCTGCCTTTGGGTCAGGATATCAACTCCTTTACCCCCGTGCAGCACCCCGCCAACGATATGACCACCGACACTATCACCACACATTTCGATTATCACTCCATCGATCACAACCTGCTGAAGCTGGATATTCTGGGACACGATGATCCCACCATGATCCGTATGCTGCAGGACCTGACCGGAAGAGACCCTCTGACCATTCCTCTGGACGGCAAGGATGTTATGAGCCTGTTCCAGAACACCGAGGCGTTAGGCGTCACACCCGAGCAGCTTGGCGGTGTAAAACTGGGTGCGCTGGGCATTCCGGAGTTTGGTACCGATTTTGCGATGCAGATGGTTATCGATGCCAAGCCTCAGTCCTTCTCGGACCTGGTACGTATCTCGGGTCTGTCACACGGTACCGACGTATGGCTGGGCAACGCGCAGACCCTGATCCAGGAGGGCAAGGCCACCATTTCAACGGCCATCTGTACCCGAGACGATATCATGACCTATCTGATCCAGATGGGAGTGGAGAGCAGTCTTGCCTTTACCATCATGGAGGCGGTACGAAAGGGCAAGGGCTTAAAGCCCGAGTGGGAGCAGGCAATGACCGAGCACGGTGTGCCCGATTGGTACATCTGGTCCTGCAAGAAGATCAAGTACATGTTCCCCAAGGCCCACGCTGCGGCTTATGTTATGATGGCGTGGCGAATCGCTTACTGTAAGATCCATTATCCTCTGGCATATTACGGAGCGTTCTTCAGTATCCGTGCCAAGGCTTTTTCCTATGAACTCATGTGCCAGGGCAAGAAGCGTCTGGAGGACGTGATGGCAGACTATAAGAAGAGAAGCGATTCTCTCTCCAACAAGGAGAAGGACGCCTACTCCGACATGAGGATCGTGCAGGAGATGTACGCGAGAGGCTTTGAGTTTGAGCCCATCGACATCTTCAGAGCCAAGAGCCGCCTGTTCCAGATCGTGGACAACAAGCTGATGCCTTCCCTGATCAGTATCGAGGGCATGGGTGAAAAAGCGGCGGATGCAATCGTGGAGGCAGTCAAGGACGGTCCCTTCCTGTCCAAGGATGATTTCCGCGAGCGCACCAAGGTATCCAAGACCGTTATCGAGCTGATGGATTCCCTGAATCTGTTGGGCGATCTTCCCGAGTCCAATCAGATCTCTCTGTTTGACCTCGGTGTATAGTGCCGCAGCGGCCGATTTGAACCAGGTGAAATGTGTCAACCGATTTGATTCGGATGCGAACGCACCTGACAAATCGTTTCCGTTGCGAATGTGCCTGTCGGTTCGCATTTAAGAAAAACAGCAGCAGGGGACCTGCGGGTCCCCTGAAATGTATCTTTTGACAGAAATTTCAAAATTTTTTAAAAAAGGGCTTGCTTTTTGGAAAAACGTGTAGTATAGTAAACGAGTGCTGATGAAACAGCACGGTATGGCTGATTGGTCAAGCGGTCAAGACGCCGCCCTCTCACGGCGGAAACAGGGGTTCGATTCCCCTATCAGCTGCTCTATTCAATAGAATAGCCCAACCCGAAAGAAGTTTAATCACAGGAGATGTGGTTAGACTTTTTTGTTTTGTCCGGATATATTTTTTAATAAATTCTTTAAAAATTTGGGTATTGCAACACAAAGAAGATTGTTGTATAGTGAAGCGCACAGACTATCGGGCAATCATATGCAGAAACGGAGATAAGATGGCTAAGTATCTGGTTATTGTGGAATCACCTGCCAAGGTGAAGACAATTAAGAAATTTTTGGGCTCCAATTACGAAGTGTTGGCAAGTAACGGACACGTTCGCGACCTTCCCAAGAGTCAGATGGGCTTTGATCCCAATAATAATTATGAAGTAAAATATATCACCATCCGCGGCAAGGGCGAGATCCTGGCCACCCTGAGGAAGGAAGCCAAGAAGGCTGAGAAGATCTATCTTGCAACCGACCCTGACCGTGAGGGTGAAGCTATTTCCTGGCATTTATATCACGCGCTGAATCTTGAGGGCAAGAAGGTGTATCGAATCACCTTCAACGAGATCACCAAGACTGTAGTCAAGGAATCCCTGAAGAACCCCAGAGAGATCGACATGAACTTAGTCGACGCGCAGCAGGCAAGAAGAGTGCTGGACCGTATGGTAGGTTACCGTATTTCCCCTCTTCTGTGGGATAAGATCAAGAGAGGCTTAAGTGCCGGACGTGTACAGAGCGTGGCACTGCGCATCATCAGCGACAGAGAGAACGAGATCGATGCCTTTATTCCTCAGGAATACTGGTCTCTGGATGTCAGCTTAAACGCAGCGGGCGAGAAGAAGCCCATCACCGCCAAGTATTACGGCAATGCCGACGGCAAGCGTGCTCTGGCAAGCAGAGAAGAGACAGAGGCCCTGATGAAGTCCTTAGAGGGCGCAGAGTATAAGGTGAGTGAGGTAAAGTGCAGCGAGCACACCAAGAAGCCTCCGCTTCCTTTTACAACCTCTACCCTGCAGCAGGAAGCCAGCAAGGTCCTGAATTTCTCTACTCAGAAGACCATGCGCCTTGCACAGCAGCTCTACGAGGGCGTTGAGATCAAAGGTGTCGGTACAGAAGGTCTGATCACCTACCTGCGTACCGATTCTACCCGTGTCTCCGAGGAGGCAGAGAGACTGGCAGCCGAGTACATCGGCAAGCAGTACGGCGAGAATTATGTGCTGAAGGAGAGCGGCGAGAAAAAGAACGCTCAGAAGATCCAGGACGCACATGAAGCGATCCGTCCCACCGATATCACAAGAACCCCTGTCGAGCTGAAGGAATCCCTTCCCAGAGACCTCTTCAGACTCTATCAGCTGATCTGGAAGCGCTTTGTGGCAAGCCGCATGAGCGCAGCCAAGTACGATACCACCTCCGTGAAGATCGCTGCCGGCGAAGAGATCTTTACTCTTGCCGCATCCAAGAAGACATTTGACGGTTTCCAGAGCATTTATATGAGAGATGAGGACAAGGAGGAGAATTCCCTTTCCTTAAATCTCACCGAGGACAGCAAGTTGTCCTTCCGCGAGTTCGTACCCGCGCAGCATTTTACTCAGGCGCCCGCTCATTACACCGAGGCATCCCTGGTAAGAGCGCTGGAGGAGCTGGGCATCGGACGTCCCAGTACCTATGCACCCACCATCACCACCATTCTTGCCCGCCACTACATCGTGAAGGAGAACAAGAATATCTACGTTACCGAGCTTGGTGATGTGGTGAACAACATGATGAAGAATGCGTTCCCCACCATCGTGGACGTGAATTTCACCGCGAACATGGAGGCCCTCCTCGATGCGGTGGAAGAGGGAAGCGTAAAGTGGAAGACGATCGTTGAGAACTTCTATCCCGATCTGGACGAGGCTGTGAAGCTTGCCGAGAAGGATCTTGAGGAAGTTACCGTTGCAGACGAGCTTTCCGACGAGATCTGTGAGGTCTGCGGACGCCGTATGGTCATCAAGTACGGGCCTCACGGCAGATTCCTGGCATGTCCCGGTTTCCCCGAGTGCCGCAACACAAAGCCTTATTTTGAGAAGATCGGTGTGAACTGCCCCAAGTGCGGCAAGGACATCGTCATGAAGAAGACCCGCCGCGGCCGTAAGTATTTCGGCTGTATCGACAATCCCGAGTGTGATTACATGGTATGGCAGAAGCCTGTGGGAGAGATGTGCCCCCGCTGCGGCTCCATGCTTCTCGAGAGAGGCAGCAAATATGTCTGCTCGGATGAGCAGTGCGGCTTCGTAAAAAACGCAAAAGAATAGGCAATGATTGCTGTTAAGTGCAAAAGAATGCGCGGATATTGCTAATTGTCAAGTGTTGATTGCGAATTCTAACAAAAATGTCAGAATTTTCTTAATTATCTAATTAAATAACAAAAATGATAGATTTATTCTGTTGAAATCAGTAATTCCGTGTGCTACAATTTGAATTGCTACAAAATATGCGAAATAAATGACACTCTTCGTGGTTTTGACAGGAGGAAAATCGTATGAGCAGCGTTCAGTTGTTAGATAAAACAAGAAAAATCGGCAAATTATTGCACAATAATAGTTCCAGCAAAGTTGTTTTTAATGATATTTGCAAAGTTATGCGTGAGATCCTGAATTCTAATGTTCTTGTGATCAGCCGCAAGGGTAAAGTCCTTGGTATCGGCAAGCAGGAGGGCATTGAGACCATCACCGAGCTCCTCTGCGAGATTGTCGCCGGATTCACCGATCTCATGCTCAACGATGATATGGTTGAAGCGGTGTCCACCAAGGAGAACGTGAATCTTCAGACTCTCGGTTTTGAGAGCGTAGACCCCCGCAAGTTCCAGGCAATCATCGCTCCCATCGAGATCGCCGGCGAGCGCCTCGGTACTCTGTTTATTTACAAGTGCCGCGACCAGTACAACATCGACGATATCATTCTCTGCGAGTACGGCCCCACAGTCGTAGGCCTTGAGATGCTTCGCGCAGTCAACGAGGAGAGCGCTGAGGAGAACCGCAAGATCGCAGTTGTGAAGTCTGCCATCGGCACCCTTTCCTTCTCC
>JAZULD010000197.1:0-9626 GCA_045643625.1 Acetatifactor sp.
AAAAACATCGAAAAAACCTCTAAAATAAAGGCTTTTCGGCACCCTGTGGGGTCGTTTTCGAACCATGCCGGATGACAGGAAGTTTCATTTTTGCGAATATGATATTACGCAAAACCGAATGTCAAAATAACACATCTTTGAGCAAAAAAGTACATCAAGAGCATGACTTTGTACATTGACATAAAGGGTGCGGCTTATTAGTATGAGACATGACGGAACGAAGGTACGTCGGGAGAGGCAAAAAATGAAAGCAACTGTCAGCAGTGAAAAATATATGTTTTCCAATCAGGACTTAAAGACCCTGCTCATTCCGTTGGTCATTGAGCAGTTCCTGGCAGTCACCATCGGTATGGTGGACACCATCATGGTGGCGACCTGCGGTGAGGCGGCTGTGTCCGGTATTTCTCTGGTCGATGCCATCGCGATCCTGCTCATCGGTATGATGACTGCGCTTGCAAGCGGCGGTGCGGTAGTGGTAGCGCAGGGTATCGGCAACAAGAATAAGGATATGGTAAGCAAGGCATCCACCCAGCTGTTTCTGGCGGTGGGCGGTATCGCTACCATGTTTATGACCGTGGGGCTTCTGTTCAACGGACCCATCCTGCCCCTCATCTACGGCGGCGTTGAGGCCGACGTTATGAGCGCGTCCAGGACCTATTTTTACATCACTGCGGTGTCATTCCCCTTTCTGGGCATCTACAACAGCGGTGCGGCTCTGTTCCGTGCCTTAGGTGATTCCAAGATCTCCATGAAGGTATCCGTTGTTGCCAACCTCTTAAACGTTGCGGGCAATGCCTTCTTCATCTATGTGATGCACATCGGTGTTGCGGGTGCAGCGCTGGCAACACTGATCTCCAGAGCGATCTCCGGTATCATCATCTTCGTGCTGATCAAGAGGAGAGAAGAGATCGCCCTCTCAAACGACTGGCACATCGACTGGAACATCATGAAGAAGATCCTCTACATCGGTGTACCAAACGGTGTGGAGAACTCCATCTTCCAGTTCGGCAAGATCCTGCTGACCAGCCTGATCGCAGGCTTCGGCACCGTGGCGACCACAGCCAACGCAGTCGCCGGCAATGTGTGCATGTTCCAGGTAGTTCCCGCCAATGCGGTGGGTGTTGCGATGATCACCGTTATCGGACAGTGCATCGGCGCGGGCGATGTGAAGCAGGCCAGATACTACTGGGGCAAGCTTCTGAAGATCGCTTACATCTTCACCATTCTGATCGGTCTCGCACAGCTGACCATCGCAAGAAATATCTGCGGCTGGTATCACTTAAGTCCGGAGACCACGACGCTGACCATTCAGCTCTTTGTGTACCACACGGTATGCGCGATGGTGGCCAATCCTACCAGCTTCTGCCAGGCAAATGCACTGCGTGCAGCCAACGATGTCAAGTTCACCATGGTGGTGTCCATCGCCTCCATGTGGATCTGCAGAATCGTTATGGCATACGTTCTTGCCCTGTACTTCCACCTTGGAGTATTCGGTGTCTGGATCGCAATGACCCTGGACTGGACGGTCAGATCCCTCTTTTTTACAACCAGAGTCCTCACGGGCAAGTGGGTACGAAATATGAACAAACTTGTTCAGAATTAATACAATTCTATTACGGCAAAATGACAAAGCAGGGAGAGATCCCTGCTTTGATTAATTTTTGATAAACTTTTGATTAAATATTCAACAATTTATTGAAATCGAAATAGAAACATGATAATTTGTAGGCGAAATTGCAAGAAACATATTGCAATTATGCAACTATTCATTTTGGCCTTTTCATCAAGGCATTATCACTTGGAAAGGATAGGGTGACGAAAACAATGAAAAAGAAATTATACTACGTTCTGTTCCCCGTTTATATTCTCGTTGTACTGTTTGTACTGTACTTAAACGGCGTGTTCACAGGACAGATCACGGATATGACCAACCTGATCATCAACGCAGTGTTCCTGCTTGTGATCGGCGTGCTGTTCCTTATCTCCATCTCTGCGTTCGGCAGATTGGAGGGCTGCGCTTCCGAACTTCGCGAGACAGCGGACAGACTGAAGGAAGAGTACAAGGAGAACGGCGGCAGAAGTCTCTGGAGCCTCTACCGCGACAGAAAGGACACTTTCCGCAGGGGTATCTTGAACAGCGCATTCAACAAGTATCAGATGCGCATGCAGAGCTTCTACAGCAAGAAGGGCTACATGGACTCCTGCGATATCGACGAGTTTATCAATGAGGACCTGCTCGATAAGGCCGGCAAAGCGTATTTCAACAACGGTATGGCAGGCATGCTGACAGGTCTGGGTATCTTAGGCACCTTCTTAGGTCTCTCCATCGGTCTCGGCTCCTTCAACGGCAACGACATCTATGCGGTGACCGACAACGTGGGCACATTGCTTGGCGGCATGAAGGTAGCCTTCCACACCTCCGTCTACGGTATTTTCTTCTCACTGGTGTTCGGACTGGTGTACAGAAGTCTGATGAGCCAGGCATATGAGGACTTAAATTACTTCCTGATGACCTTCCGTCAGTGTGTAAAGGCACCTGTTGTGAAGGAGGAGGAAAACAGTGTGGCTATGCTTGTCTACCAGGCAAATATGGCCAACACCATGAAGCAGATCTTGGAGATCCTGCAGACAGAGTCCGACAGACAGATCGACGGTCTGGACCGCATCGTGGACGCTTTTACCGCAAGAATGTCCGAAGCACTGAACGTGAACCTGACTCAGCTTGGCGAAAATGTGCGCATCACCGGACGCAACCAGCAGGCTTTTGCCGATAAGTGCAAGACACTTGTGGAGTCCGTGGAGGCACTCACCGCAGAGCAGGAGAAAAACCGCGATACTCTGCGCCGCATGCAGGAGTACCAGGAGGCTTTCTCCGAGGAGCTGAAGGAGCAGGAGAGAAGCCTTGCGGATGCTGTGGAATCCATGAGCACCGACATCAGCAACCAGCTTTTTACCTTTGAACAGATGAGGAATGAATATGAGAAATAGACAGAAGAGAGAGGCTTTTGCCGAGCACAGCTACTGGCAGTCCTACTCGGACATGATGGCAGCGCTCTTGTTGGTCTTTGTTCTGATGATCGCCATCACACTTGCCATCTACCGCCAGAAGACCACCGATCTGGACAATACCAGAGCAGACCTTCAGTCCGCGCAGAAGGAACTTGATCTTGCGAGACTGGACCTGGAGCTCTCCAAACTTGAGATCGAGAACTCTCACTCCGCGCTTGAGAAGTCCAACGAGGACCTGGCTGCATCCCTGGCGGAGCTTCGAGAGGCATACGCACAGGCAGCCCTTACTCAGGAAGAATTGAATAAAGCATATCTGGAGATCGACGGCGCGAAGGCGGAGCTTGCCTCCACCAAGAGCGAGCTTGAGAATATCGTCGGCATCCGTACCGACATCATCGGCGCGCTGCAGACCAGATTCCACAACTCCAGCATGAGTGTGGACGCCCAGACCGGCTCCATCACTTTTTCCTCGGACCTGTTGTTCAGCTACAACAGTGCCAAATTAAACGATGATGCAAAGGCTACCCTGAAGCAGATCATCCCCATGTATCTGGACGTGCTGCTGCAGGACCAGTTCAGGGACTATATTGCAGAGATCATCATCGAGGGCCACACCGACACCGACGGCAGCTTCCAGAGCAACATGGACCTCTCCTACGAGAGAGCGGCAGCAGTTGCCAAGTTCTGTCTGGACGAGCAGAACGGCCTGAAAAAGAAGAAGCTGGAGCAGTTACAGCAGCTTCTGACCGTCAACGGACGCTCCTACAGCGACCCTGTCTACAAGAAGAGCTACTTCGGCAGAGTTACTTCGGAGGTCGATATGAATGCCTCCAGGCGTGTTGAGATCAAGTTCCGCCTGAAGGAGGACGAGATGATCGAGAAGATCGGTCAGATTTTGCAGAGCCGCTAAAGAATTGAGCGTTGTTTTCGGAAATATCAATTGAATTACAGGCGCAAAAATGGTAAAATTAAGCCAAATATAATGTTTTTTTCCGAAAAAACAAATCATTGAATTACACATAACAGGAGGTATTATTCTATGGGTTTGATTAGTGCTTTGGCAAGTTCCGCCAACAGTGTAATGGCCGATCAGTGGAGAGAGTATTTCTACTGTGATGCTATCGCAAGAGACACTCTGGTCGTAAAGGGACAGAAGCGTACAAGCGGCCGTTCTTCCAATACCAAGGGCAATGACAATATCATTTCCAACGGATCCATCATCGCAGTTGCAGATGGTCAGTGTATGATCATCGTTGACCAGGGCAAGGTAGCAGAGTTCTGCGCAGAGCCCGGTGAATTCGTATATGACAGCTCTACCGAGCCTTCCATTTTCTATGGTTCCTTCGGTAAGAACATTCTTGAGACCTTCAAGCTTCTCGGCAAGAGATTTACCTTCGGCGGCGAGATCCCCAAGGAGCAGAGAGTTTACTACTTCAACACCAAGGAGCTCATCGGCAACAAGTACGGTACTCCCAATCCCGTGCCTTTCAGAGTAGTTGACCAGAATATCGGTCTTGACATCGACATTTCCATCAAGTGCTTCGGTGAGTACAGCTACAGAGTATGCAACCCCATCCTGTTCTATACCAACGTTTGCGGCAATGTTGCATATGACTATAAGACCAGCCAGATCGACAGCCAGTTAAAGAGCGAACTTCTTACCGCTCTGCAGCCCGCATTTGCTGAGATCTCCGCAATGGGCATCCGTTACTCCGCACTTCCCGGACACGCAACCGAGCTTGCAAAGGCTCTGAACAACGTTCTCTCCGAGCAGTGGAGCGAGACCCGCGGTCTTGAGATCGTTTCCTGCGGCGTATCCAGCGTTAAGGCTTCCGAGGAAGACGAGGCAATGATCAAGGAGCTGCAGAAGAACGCAGTATTCCGCGATCCTACCATGGCAGCAGCTCACCTTACCGGTGCTCAGGCTCAGGCTATGCAGGATGCAGCTAAGAATACCGGCGGCGCTATGAATGCTTTCCTTGGCATGAACATGGCAGCAAACGCAGGCGGCGGCAGTGTTTCCAACCTCTTCGCTATGGGCGCTCAGCAGCAAGCAGCAGCTCCCGCACCCGCAGCACCTGCAGCAGATACCTGGCAGTGCAGCTGCGGCGCAGTTGTATCCGGTAAGTTCTGTACCGAGTGCGGCGCAAAGAAGCCCGAGCCCGTTGCAGGCTGGACCTGCGCATGCGGTACCGTGAACAAGGGCAAGTTCTGCTCCGAGTGCGGTGCAAAGAAGCCCGCAGGCGTTCCTCAGTACAAGTGCGATAAGTGCGGTTGGGAGCCCGAAGATCCCACCAAGCCTCCGAAGTTCTGCCCTGAGTGCGGCGATCCCTTCGACGACGGCGATATCGTGAAGTAATTTTTACAACTGTTTATATCAAGAACACAATCAGGGGGCAAAGATCATCTTTGCCCCTTGTCATCTTAAAAAAGACATCAAAGGAAGACAGCATGGATTACGAACATAAGGCGCATTATTACGAGACAGATCAGATGGGCATCATCCATCACTCCAATTACATCCGCTGGATGGAAGAGGCGAGAATGGACTATCTTGACAGGATCGGCTTCCCCATGGAGCGGATCGAGGCGGACGGCATCGTTTCCCCGGTGGTCAGCGTGGACTGCCGCTACAGGAGAAGCTGCCGCATGAATGAGGTCATCTGCATCAGAGTTACCATTGAAGAATACAACGGTGTGAAGCTGATCATCGGCTATGAAATGTACGAGAAGCTCACGGGCGAGCTGAGGGCAACAGGCACGTCCACACACTGTTTTTCGGATAAAAACGGTAAGCTCCTGAACCTGAAGAAGAGCTATACCGAACTGCATGAGATCCTGACCGAGGGACTTAAGAAACCCGCGGCAGAATAAAAGAAAGATCATCAGAGAAGAAAGGAGGAGAGCAAATGCCGGGAACGATCATGACATACCTGGAGGAATACGGTGAGATCGGTTTTGAGGAGAGCCCGTTCAACGATGTGGACGCGCTGATCTTATGCCAGCTGTCATACCTGAAATTTGACGGATTGGTGCCCGATATCAGAAGCATGAGAACCTACCCGTCCGTGCATTTGCGGGAACTCCCGGGTAGTGAGTACTACGAGCTTCTCTATCAGGACAAGCGCCACGTGAAGATGAACAGGTCCTTTTTTGAGGCACTGTGTGCATCCAAACGCTTCGGCGGAATGGGCTTGAACTACTATATCAGCGTGACGGAGCCCGAGAAGGAGACGCAGTTCTCGGCCATCACATTTTTCCCGGAGGGGGCTAAGCCTTTTGCGGCCTTCCGCGGAACGGACGAGACGCTGGTAGGCTGGAAGGAGGACTTCAACATGGCCTTCCTGACACCGGTACCCGGACAGACCTACAGCGTCAATTACATCAACAGACTCTACCCAAGAGTGCGTGGCAAACTGTGCGTCGGAGGCCACAGCAAGGGCGGCAACCTGGCTGTTTTTGCTTCATCCAACTGCTCCAAGCCCATGCAGCGCAGGATCGACAAGGTCTACTGTATGGACGGACCGGGCTTCAGGCCCGACGCCCTGGACCCCGAGGGTTATGAAAGAATCAGGAAAAACCTTGTGAAGATATTGCCCCACGCGTCTGTGATCGGTATGCTCATGGAGTATGAGAGGAACTACAGCGTGGTGAGCAGCACGGCGATCGGTCTCGCCCAGCACGATCCCTACACCTGGAGGGTGGAAAAGGGCGAATTTGTCAAGGTAAAAGATATCGCCGCAGGTCAGAAATTCATGAATCAAACTATCAATGAGTGGGTGAGATCCCTGGACGATGAGCAGATGCGCACCGTGGTGGACGCGCTCTACGGCGTGGTGCTTGCCAGCGGCGCCACCAATCTGATCGAGCTTACCACAGACTGGAAGAAGAGCCTGCGAGGTATGCTTACGGCGCTTCGCGGACTGGACGAACAGACCGCAATGCTCGGCCGTCACCTGATCAGTTCCCTGATCACCCTGATCGGACAGCAGAGCATGGAGCAGATAGAGGCAAGAACCGAACCTTTGCGGGAGAAGCTGCAAGATTTTCGGCGTTAAGTCCTTGTCAAAATATCCTGTTATGTTATAATATGTATGATTTCATGAGCATTGAAATGATAGTGTGGGAGACCATGTGAACTCCCTGCTTCATCATGAAAAAAGGGTCGGGCTGCAGAAGGCGGTCACCCATAACGGCATGTCCGCCGAAGCGGACAGAAGGGAGCAAATAATGAACGCAGTATTGGAACAAATCAGTAAAATCGGCATCGTGCCCGTTGTTAAGATCGACAACGCAGCAGATGCACTTCCCCTTGCAAAGGCTCTGTGCGCAGGCGGTCTTCCCTGTGCAGAAGTTACCTTCCGTACTTCTGCAGCAGCAGAGGCTATCAAGATCATGACCGACAATTTCCCCGAGATGTGTGTAGGTGCAGGTACCGTTTTAAATGCAGCACAGGTTGACGCTGCAGTTGAGGCAGGCGCTAAGTTTATCGTAAGCCCCGGCTTAAATCCTAAGACCGTACAGTATTGTATTGACAAGAACGTACCTATCACTCCCGGTACTTCAAGCCCCAGCGACATCGAGCAGGCTATCGAGCTTGGCCTTGATGTTGTAAAGTTCTTCCCCGCTGAGCAGTCCGGCGGTCTTGCTAAGATCAAGGCTATGGCAGCTCCTTACGTAAGCATGAAGTTCATGCCTACCGGCGGTGTTAACGCTAAGAACTTAAACTCCTACCTTGATTTCCCCAAGATCATCGCATGCGGCGGTTCCTGGATGGTTCCCGGCGACCTGATCAACGCAGGTGAGTGGGGCAAGATCGAGCAGCTGACCAGAGAAGCAGTTCAGACCATGCTTGGCTTCGAGCTTGCTCACGTTGGCATCAACGCTGAGAACGAGGAAGAGGCAGCTAAGGCAGCTAACCGTTTCGCATTCCTTTTCGGCATGCCCGCTAAGGTTGGCAACAGCTCCATTTTTGCAGGCACTGCAGTAGAAGTTATGAAGACCCCTTACCTTGGTAAGTACGGCCACATCGCTATCCGCACCAACTACATTGAGAGAGCGATCAACTATATGACCGGCGTTCTCGGCGTTGAGTTCGATGAGGAGACCGCTAAGAGAGATGCTAAGGGCGCTCTGAAGGCTATCTACCTTAAGGAAGAGATCGGCGGCTTCGCAGTACATCTCGTACAGAAATAATTTTTATCATATAAATTATCCAGGAGGACATTAAAATGGCAAAAGTTGTTACCATGGGTGAGATCATGCTCAGATTATCCACCCCCAATAATGAGAAGTTCATCCAGGCTGATGAGTTCGATGTAAACTACGGCGGCGGCGAAGCTAACGTTGCAGTTTCCCTCGCTAACTATGGTCATGACACTCAGTACGTTACCGCAGTTCCCAACAATGAGATCGGTGAGTGCGCAGTTGCAGCTTTAAGAAAGTACAATGTTGGCACCAAGTTCATCGCAAGATGCGGTGAGAGACTCGGTATCTACTATCTTGAGAGCGGTTCCGCTATGAGACCTTCCAAGGTTGTTTACGACAGAGCTCATTCTTCCATTTCTACCGCTACCGAGGCTGATTTCGACTTCGACGCTATCTTCGCAGATGCTGACTGGTTCCACTTCACCGGTATTACCCCCGCTGTATCCGACGCTGCTGCAGAGCTGACCGAGAAGGCTCTGATCGCTGCTAAGAAGCACGGCGTAAAGGTTTCCGTAGACCTTAACTTCCGTAAGAAGCTGTGGACCTCCGAGAAGGCACAGAAGGTTATGACCAACCTGATGAAGTATGTTGACGTTTGCATCGGCAACGAGGAAGATGCTGAGCTGGTTCTTGGCTTCAAGCCCGGCGATACCGACGTAACCAGCGGTGAGCTTGAGCTCGCAGGTTACAAGTCCATCTTCGAGCAGATGGTTGACAAGTTCAACTTCGAGTACTGCGTATCCTCTCTGCGTGTAAGCCATTCCGCATCCGATAACGGCTGGTCTGCTTGCATCTACTCCAGAGATACCAAGGAGTTCTATCACTCCAAGGAATACAGCATTCATCCCATCGTTGACCGTGTAGGCGGCGGCGACTCCTTCGCAGGCGGCGTTATCTGCGGTCTCCTTGACGGCAAGGATTTCAAGGCAGCACTTGAGTTTGGTGTAGCAGCATCCGCATTAAAGCACACCATCCCCGGCGACTTCAATCTGGTTTCCCGCAAGGAAGTTGAGACTCTTGCAGGCGGCGATGCTTCCGGACGTGTACAGAGATAATTTTTAAGATCTGATCTAACTGGGCTGCATTCCCTGCGAGTGCAGCCCTTTTTGTAAAAAAGAGCGACAGGCTAATTCCCCCCGGGGAAAAAGCGGTAGGAGACCTTGGGGTTTTCAGGAAAGGAACGAATCGGTATGAGCGGTCAAACAGGACGCACCAACAGAATAGTGGGTTATGATCTGCTGCGCATCATTGCGGCTCTCAGTGTGGTTCTGCTGCACAGCGCGGCACAGTTCTGGTACACCCTGCCGGTGGACAGCCCCGACTGGCTCGTTGCCAATTCCTACGACGCAGTGTCACGCTTCGGTGTGCCCATCTTTGTCATGTTGAGCGGTGCGCTTTTCCTGGGAGAT
>JAZULD010000198.1:0-4962 GCA_045643625.1 Acetatifactor sp.
CGGTAAAGAAGTTGCCGAGAGACTTGGACATCTTGCGGTTATCGATATTTAAGAAAGCATTGTGCATCCAATATTTGGAAAAAGGCTTGTCGTTGGCAGCCTCACTCTGCGCGATCTCGTTCTCGTGATGAGGGAAGATCAGGTCCTCGCCGCCTGCGTGGATGTCGATCTCCTCGCCCAGATATCTCTTGCTCATTACGGAGCACTCGATATGCCAGCCGGGACGACCCTCACACCAGGGAGCGGTCCAGAAGGGCTCGCCCTCCTTCTTGGGCTTCCAGAGTACGAAATCAAGGGGATCTTCCTTCTGATCCTCGCCGGAAACAAGCAGGGAACGGTTGCCGCCCTGTAAGTCATCCAGGTTCTTATGAGAAAGTTTGCCGTAATCCTTGAAGCTTCTGGTTCTGAAATAAACGGTACCGTCCGCTGCAGCGTAAGCATGACCCTTCTCGATCAGAGTGGAGATCATGTCAAGCATGCCGTCGATCTCCCGGGTAGCAAGGGGATGGGTGGTTGCAGGCTTGACGTTCATAGCCTGCATGTCCTTCTTGCACTCCTCGATATAGCGCTTGGAGATCACGTCTGCGGTGGTGCCTTCCTCTACAGCCTTCTTGATGATCTTGTCATCAACGTCGGTAAAATTGGAAACATAATTGACTTCATAGCCCTTGTGCTCCATGTAGCGGCGCACGGTATCGAACACGATCATGGGACGTGCGTTGCCGATGTGGATCAGATTGTACACGGTAGGTCCGCACACATACATCTTCACCTTGCCGGGCTCAAGAGGTACGAAATTCTCTTTTCTTCTGGTCAGTGTGTTATAGATCTGCATACTCATTACGGTATCACCTTTCTAACGGTATAAATAAAGAACCGCAGACATCTCCTCCCCGGAGAAGATAGATCCGCGGTCTCAATCCTATTCAGCCTGTTTGTGGCTGCCTTCTTCGGCATTTTACTACTTAACAGGATATGCAATCCGCCCCTTTTTGTCAAGGAAAAAAGCACATTTAAGGCTTCCTGCGGGACTCTTCCTTCCACCTGCGTATCTCGCTCAAGCGCTCGTTTACAACCGCCTCATCGCCCTCATTCGTGGGCTCGTAGTAGCGTCTGTCCTTCAGGGAATCGGGGAGACACACCATGTCCGTGAGCTTCTCCTCGGTATCGTGGGCGTAGCGGTATCCGTCGCCGTAGTGCAGGTCCTTCATGAGCCCGGTGACTGCATTTCGAAGGTGCAGGGGAACCGGCTCCGCGAACTTGCTCGCGGCATCCTTCTTACTCATCTCCACCGCTCTGTAGAGGGCATTTGACTTGGGCGCCATGGCAAGGTAGGTCACGGCGTGGGTCAGGTGGATATCGCACTCGGGAAGTCCCAGGAAGTGACATGCCTGGTAGGCCGCCACCGCCACCTGCAGCGCGTGAGAGTCCGCCATGCCGATGTCCTCGCTGGCAAAACGGACCAGTCTCCTTGCGATGTACAGGGGATTCTCTCCTCCCTCGATCATGCGGCACATCCAGTAGATCGCCGCGTCGGGGTCGGAATTGCGCATGGACTTGTGCAGCGCAGAGATCATATTGTAATGCTCCTCACCGGCCTTGTCGTAGAGGAGACTTTTTTTGCTGATGCATTGCTCCAGGCACTCATCGGTCACGAGGATCGCGCCGTTCTCATCGATCTCACCGTTTAATACGGCCATCTCCAGCGTGTTCAGGGCGGTTCTTGCATCACCGTTTGCAAAAACAGCAATGGCCCCGAGCTGGCGCTCGGTGACGGTCACGCTCTGTGAGCCGAAGCCCTTTTTGTCGGTGAGCGCGTTCTTCATCATTTTGATAAGGTCCTGCTCGGTCAGCGCCTTTAAGACGAACACTCTGCATCGTGACAGAAGCGCACCGTTCACCTCAAAGGAGGGGTTCTCGGTAGTCGCGCCGATCAGGATGATGCTGCCCTTCTCCACAAAGGGAAGGAACGCATCCTGCTGTGCCTTGTTGAAGCGATGGATCTCGTCCACGAAGAGGACGGTGCGGACGCCGCTTAAGCGCTTCTCCTCCGCCTGCTGCATCACCTCGCGGATCTCCTTGATTCCGCTGGTGACCGCGCTGAAGTTGATAAAATGCGATGCGGTTCTGCTCGCGATGATTCCTGCCAGCGTGGTCTTGCCCACTCCGGGAGGTCCCCAGAAGATCATGGAGGAAATATGGTCGTTCTCGATCAGCCTGCGAAGCATTTTGCCCTCGCCTAAGAGATGCTCCTGTCCCACAAAATTCGACAGGTCCGTGGGACGCAGTCTGTCTGCCAGAGGCTTCGTCAGATCCGCGCCCTGTGAGGGCATGTCAAAAAGACTCATCTGGTCCATTTTTATGCCTTTCTGCTGCAGCCGCTGCAGCCTGCGCAGCCACCTTCCATGCCGCTCATATCAAGTGTTGCAAGCTCTCTGGGGGTGGTCAACATACAGATAGCCTGGGAGGAGATGCCCTCTCCCGTGCCGGTAAAACCAAGGCCTTCCTCGGTGGTCGCCTTCACATTGATCTGGTCCACGGAAATGCCGAGAGCCCGTGCCATATTCTCGCGCATGGCATCGATGTGAGGGCGCATCTTGGGCGCCTGTGCGATGATGGTCGCATCGATATTTTCCACAAAAAAGCGGTTCTCGGTCAGAAGATCTCCCACCTTCTCAAGAAGAACCAGGGAAGAAATTCCCTTGTAGCGGGAATCGGAATCGGGGAAGTGCAGTCCGATATCGCCCAGTGCCGCCGCGCCGAGAAGCGCATCCATCACAGCGTGGATCAGCACGTCCGCATCGGAGTGTCCGAGGAGTCCCTTTTCCCAGGGGATCTCAACGCCTCCGAGGATCAGCTTCCTGCCCTCCACCAGTCTGTGTACATCATAACCCATTCCAATTCGCATTGTATCACTCCGTTTCCGTCGACCTCACAGGCCGCACGTTTATGTTCGATCTTCTGTACTTCTTACAAAAAAGCCCCGCGGCACCATACCACAGGGCTCATTTTTATTATAACATTTTGTGTCTTAGTTGCAAGGGAAGCGTGATCTGTGCTTTCGTTTACCTGTTTCTGTCGCCTTTTCTGCGCACTCTGTAGGGAAGCTCATTGCTGCCTGCGCGTCCGCCGCGGTCTTCTTTTCCGCCGCGTTTGCCATGCTTCGGGCCGCGCTCGTCTCTTCTGTCGTGCTTGCCTTCCCGGTCATCTCTTCTGCCGTGCTTCGGGCCGCGTTCCCCGGAATGTCTGTTGTCGTCACGACCTTCCCGGCGGCTGCTGTCACGCTCATCTCGCTCAAAGCGGCTGCTGTCACGCTCGTCGAAACGGCCTTCTCTCTCAGAGCCCTCATCGTGTGCGTATCTGCGCACCTCGCCGTCTCTTGCGTCATGAGGGGATCTGCCCTCGGTCATATCCCACTCGCGAACCTCGCGGGGCTCTCTGTCTTCTCTTCTGTCTCTGCTGCGTCTGCCTTCGCCGTCACGGCCTTCGAAGCGTCTGTCATCGCGGTTATTTCTTCCGCGTCTGCCTTCACCGTCACGGCCATCGAAACGTCTGTCGTCACGACCGTTTCTGCCGCCTCGTCTGTCTCTGTCACGTCCATCGAAACGTCTTCCACCGCGGTCGTCTCTTCCGCCACGGCCGCCTCTGCGGTCTCCGGGACGTCTCATGCCGTAGGTATCGCTCTCGATCTCCTCGCCCTTGTCGCCAACCTGCAGTTTTAACATTGCGGCAGCAAGTTCAAGTGCATCGCAGCCTTCCTCCTCAAGCTTGCGGGCAAGGAACTCCTTCATCAGCTCCATGTCCTCATGCTCGTGAAGCTCCCAGGCTTTTTCCATGATCTTGTCGGCCTTGGCCTGCATTACCTTGGAAGCGCTGGGCAGGGTCTTTTCCTCAACGGTGGTGCGGCAGAATCTCTCGATCTCACGGATCTTGAAGATCTCGCGTCCGCTGACAAAAGTGAATGACTTGCCGGTCTTGCCTGCACGTCCGGTTCTGCCGATCCTGTGTACATAATACTCGATATCCTGGGGAACATCGTAGTTGATAACGATCTCAACATCGTCCACGTCGATGCCTCTCGCAGCCACATCCGTAGCGATGAGAATGCTGGTGCTGCCTGCGCGGAAACGGTTCATAGCCACGTCTCTCTGATGCTGGGACATGTCTCCGTGAAGACCCTCCGCCTGATAATTGTTGAGCTTCAGCACCTCCAGCAGCTCATCTACCTTCTTCTTGGTATTGCAGAAGATCAGGCAGAGGTTGGGCTGGTAGTACTCCAACAATCTCAGAGTCGCCGCATCCTTGTCCTGATGCTTGACTCTGTAATATTTCTGGGAAACCAGGGGAATGGTCAGCTCCTTGGCTGCCACCTTGATAAACTGCGCATCCTTCTGGAAGCGGTCGGTGATCTCAAGAATGGGCTGGGGCATGGTCGCAGAAAAAAGAGCGGTCTGATGCTCTCCGGGGATCTGACCGAGAATGGTCTCCATATCCTCTCTGAAGCCCATATTCAGCATCTCGTCTGCCTCATCCAGCACAACGGTCTTGATCTCATCCAGTTTAATGGTATGACGTCTCATATGGTCCATCACACGTCCGGGTGTACCTACGATGATCTGCACGCCGCGCAGGGCAGAGATCTGCTTGGAGATCTCCTGACCGCCGTAGATGGGCAGCACCTTGATGCCGTGCATGTATTTTGCCAGCTTGCGAAGCTCCTCCGCAGCCTGCATTGCCAGCTCTCTGGTAGGGCAGAGCACCAGCGCCTGCAGCTTTCTCACATCGGGATCGATGCCCTGGAGCAGGGGAATACCGAAGGCAGCGGTCTTACCGGTACCGGTCTGAGCCTGTCCGATGATGTCGACACCCTCAAGCAGCGCGGGGATCGCCTGCTCCTGAATGGGGGTCAGCTGTGTAAAGCCCATGTCCCTGATCGCACGCACGATGCGTGGATCCAGAAGC
>JAZULD010000199.1:0-11577 GCA_045643625.1 Acetatifactor sp.
ATTGAAATAACGGTACCGGAGATATCAGCTACGATGGTGTTGCCGGTAGTGGCTGCCTCGAGCTTGTTGACTTCCTTCTGTGCCTTGACTACTGCCTCGTAAAGACCACCGAGGTTGTAAACTCTGTTGATCTTGGCAACAAGGTCGTTCAGTTCTGCTTCCTTGTCGGCAAGTTCATTTTTCTTGACATCCAGGTTCACTTTCACAAGTGCCTGCTGACGATTTAAGTTATCGAAGGTTGCGCCGGTATCGCCGCTCTCCTTCTTGTTATCCAGTGCAGCCTTTGCCTTCTCAGCAACGATTCTTGCTTCGTTCATGGCGATCTCTGCTTCATCCTGAATATTCTGGGCCTCTGCAAGCTTATCGTTCAGCGCCTTGATATCAGCCTCTACATCGCTGACATTTGCGGTGAGTTCTTCGATCTTGGCAGGAGCCTCTTCAATTGCTTTTTCAAGCGCTGCGATCTCTTCCTCAAGTGCTGCGATATCTGCTGCGTCGCCGCCGCTTACAGTGATGTCTGCAAGTTCTTTTCGAGCCTCGATGAGTCTTGCGCGGTTATCGTCAAATTCTCTATTAGCAGCCGCAAGTACTGCCTGTGCAGCGGTGAGGTCTGCCTCTAAAGGAGCGAGTTCCTTGGCAAGACGGGTCTTTGCTGCATCATTCTTCTGAGCTGCCTCTCTGTATGCGAAATCAGCCTTGTCGTATGCGCTCTTTGCCTTATCGTAAGCCTTCTGCTCCTCGTTGGTATCAGCATTGTTCTCGGGAGTGATGGTCTTCTGAATATCAAAGGCATCATACTTCTCCTGCCAGTTCTTCACCTCTGCGCGAAGCTTGTCAACATCACTCTGCAGAGCGGTGATCTGATTGCGGTAGGAACCTGCGGAAAGACCGGTCTGTGCTTCAAAGATATCGGTAGACTTGATCTCTGCGGAAAGCAGTGCCAGATCGTAAGCGTCTCTTGCATTCTCAAGAGCTTCCTTTGCGCCCTCAAGCTCAGTGCTGTCCTGATCTGCCAGGTAAACGAGCACGTCACCCTTCTGGACCGCATCGCCCTCCTTAACTGCAAGAGATGCGACTTTACGGGTCTCCTTGATCATTACCTGGTAAGGATCTCCGCTCTCAACAACGCCGGTACCTCTGATCTTGGAGGTGATACTGCCGTTGGTGGAATACTGCGCAGCAACCTGGGGCAGGGAATAATTCATTATAGTCTGTGAAAAGAAGGTCAGGACCAGCATAACGGCAAGGAAAACGATCGTCGCGTTCTTGACCCAATCTCTTTTTTTGGTGTTCTCTTTCATTGTTTCTCTCTCCTCTATCTATCCGGATGCGTGGCATCTTGCCTGCTTGCTATCCTTTTACTCCGCCCTGTGCGGCAATACCCTCAACCAGGTATTCCTCTCCTCGCAGGAATGCGAGCAGACAGGGAATCATGTAGATGGTCGCAACCGCGAACGCAAGTCCGACCTCGCCGCTGTTGATCTTACTTAAGAATACGGAAAGCGGGTGCTTCTCCGCATCGCTCAGCAGGATCAGGGGCTGCTCAACCATGTTCCAGTAATCAATAAAGATCAGGATCGCAGCCGAGTACAGCGCACTCTTACAGATGGGCATGCAGATGTATCTGTAGATCTGCCACTCACCGGCACCGTCGATCTTGGCAGCCTCGATGGAAGCCTTGGGCACTCTCTTCATGAACTTCGTCAGCCAGAAAACTGCGAAGGGTGAGAAAATACCGGGAAGCCAGATCGACCAGTAAGTCTCCAGAATACCCAGCCATTCGCTGACCAGATAGTTGGGAACCAGCGTTACCTGATAAGGCATCAGCACCAGGATGACGTAGCTGAAGAAAATGATCTGCCTCAGTTTTCCCTCATACCGGGCAAAACCGAAGGACGCAAGCGACGCCACAAGAAGCTGGAAGAAAACGATGGGACCCACTAAGATCACGGAGTTCCAGAACTTCATCAGATATTCGGGACTCTTGAACAGTACCGTGTTGTACTGTGTGAAGGAGACCATGTCGGGGATAAACTTTAAATTGACCTTCTCCGATATGAAGACCTTGCCGCCCTGTTCGTTGGTGGCAAATACGGAACCGTAGTTGGAAGCGATCTCCGACTGCGACATAAAGGAGTTGGTGATGGTCAGTACGATAGGCATCAGGAACAGAAAAGCAAATACCGCAGCGATCGCTGTGGCGATGACGATGTGCGCCACCTCTCTTCTTTTCTTCGCCTTTTTCCTCCATTTGAGGTATTTCAACTGTCTGTCGGTCTGTACGGATGTGTTCTTCTTCATTATTCGTCCACATCCTTTCCGACTACATATTCAACCAGGAATAAGATTCCGATGATCACGATCATGACAAGGGACATCAGAATGGCCGCTGCAGAAAGTGTCTGGTAGTCTAAACTCTTGAACTTATTGTTCATGAAATGCTGCAGCATGTAGATCGTATCGTAAGGATAGTCCGTTGTCAGCAGGTAGACCTCACGGAAGATCTTGAAGGAGCTGATCAGGGACATGATGGTTACAAATAAAATCGTACTTGCAAGGTAGCGCAGCTTGATGGTGAAAAAGATCCTGAATCTGGACGCGCTCTCAAGTTCCGCAACCTCGATAATGTCCCTGGGGACACTTCCCAGCGCAGACATGAACAGGATCATGTTGTATCCTAAATTCTTCCACAGGAAAAGGATGACGACCACCACGATGGAGTACTTGGACTTCATCCAGTCGATCTTGTCGATGCCGAACTTCATAAGGAAGTCGTTGACAACACCGTTGTAGTGGAACATTACCTGCCAGATCAGAACGATGGACGCTACGGGAACCATCAGTGGGCTTAAGAAAAAGGTACGGAACTGGCTTCTGAAGGGAAGCTCATTGTCCAGCACCACCGCCAGAAACAGCGACAGTACAACGCCCAGAGGCACCGATAATGCGGAGAAGACCGCTGTATTGCGCACCGCTGTGCGGAACGCCTGATTGTTAATTACATTTTTAAAATTATCGAGAAAAACAAAATTCGCGCTGATCGGGTTATCTACCATGGAATAATAGATGACCACTCCAAAGGGTACAACGAAGAAAAGAAGCACGCCCAGCACGCTGGGAAGAAGGAACAGCCTGGATGTATTTCTGATGCGGCGTTCGTTCTTATCGGTCCTGACCTTCGTTTTTTTGCTCTTCTTCGGAAGTCTTTTCTGCAAAACCAAGCACCTCCAAAACATAGACTATCAATGTAAAAACAGCCCCGCGCGCGCCCTCAAAACAGCAGGCATGGGAACACTCATACATCTTGTATTATAGCATGAAATGCCTATAAATAATAATTAATTTTCTCTTAAAATAAATCGCTAAAACCTGCAATTCTGTGTTATAATTATGAAGAATATGTACGGACTGATTCATATGTATTTCAAAACTATTACAGAGAGGTTTAACCATGCCCTACATTCATTTTTTTGCTGTTTATATGATACTTCTGCTGCTTGTCAGCTACTTCTGTATCAGAAAGGATAAGCCCGTTCTTCCGGCCGCAGGCATCGTCTTTCTCTTCGGTGCGGCGATCCTGATCAGACTGATCTTAGCCGTCAGCTCCAAGTTCGCAGGCTCCTCCATCTCGGACGTGCAGTATTTTGCCTTCTGGGCTGACCGTGTCGCATCCGGCGGCTTTAAGAACTTCTACTCCCCCGAGGCTTTCACCGACTACCCTCCGGGATATATGTATGTCCTCTGGATCATCGGCAAGTTAAAGGCCCTTCTCTCACTGCAGCATCTGTCCAAGATCCATGTGCTCCTGGTGAAGTCCCCCGCTATGATCTGCGATATCGCAGCAGGCTATCTGCTCTACCGCGAGGGCCGCAGGAAGATGCATGAGAACCAGATCTTTTTCCTGGTTGCTGCATATCTCTTTAATCCCGTCGTCCTCCTGAACTCCTGCGTATGGGGACAGGTCGACGCTGTTCTGGTGCTGCCCGTTGTGCTCATGTGCTACTACCTCACTCAGGGACGCATGCTGCCTTCCTACATCGTGTACGGCATCGGTGTTATGATGAAGCCTCAGATGGTAGTCTTCACTCCCATCCTGATCGTGGGCATTCTGGATCATGTGATCCTGAAGGATTTCTCTGTTAAAAAGTTTCTTATCAACCTGGGCGAAGGTCTCTGCGTCATCGCGTGCATGCTGCTCGCGGCAATGCCCTTCGGCTTAAAGACCGTTATCGAGCAGTTCAAGTCCACCCTTGCTTCCTATCCCTACGCCACCACCAACGGCTACAACTTCTGGGCGTTAGTGAACATGAACTGGGTCAGCCAGGATACACGCTTCATCATCCTCACCGCTCAGACCTGGGGAAGCATCGTGATCGTGCTGATCGTTCTTTTCTCTCTGTATATCGGTCTGAAGCTTCGCGAGGACAAGTATAAATATTACATGCTGGGTGCTTTCATCATCTCCACCATGTTCACCTTCTCCGCAAGAATGCATGAGCGCTATATTTTCCCCGCTTTGATGCTTCTGCTGTTCGCTTATGTTTACAAGCCTTCCCGCAGGATTTTAGGCTGCTTCGGACTTCTGTCCCTGTGCCACTTCTACAATGTGGCTCACGTATTCTTCCACTACGATCCTCACAACTTCGTGAGAAGACCTCCCGTAGTGCTGCTGACCAGCTTATTTACCGTGCTGGCAGTCCTCCTTCTCTACTATGTGATCCACATGTGCTACACCGGCAAAAAGAGCGCAGAGCTCATCTTTGCCCACAGTGATGCCGAGCTTCGCAGATTGACTGCAGGCGAGGAGGAAGCACCCGCTATCGAGAATATAGACAACGAAGGCGCAGCCGCTTCCGGTGAAAAGAGCGCCGTAAACGCAGCAGACACTCCCGAAGCAAGAAGCGCTGCCGCAAAAGAAGCCCACGAGGCGCTGGTTGCAAAGCGAAACGCCAACCCCAAATTTGCTCCCCGCCGCTCCGAGAAGCTGTCACGCATGACTCGCCTTGACCTCATTCTCCTTCTTGGCATCATGGTGGTCTACACTGTTTTTGCAATGAGAGATCTCGGTGAGCACAAGGCTCCCGAAACTTATCTGGATGTTGCCAACAACCAGTACGTAGAATTCAAATTCGCCGATAATGTAATTCCCAAGAGCGTAAGCTACTATATCGCTCCTTACCACGGAAGGACCTTCACCCTTGAGGGAAGAACCTCCGAGGATGCCGATTGGGTCGGCTACGGCGAAGTGGAATTCAAGGTAGTCTGGACCTGGCAGACCGTTCAGCTTGCCTCCAACGAGAGCGACATCCGCCTGATCCTCACCTCCGACAAGTCCCGTATTCTGGAGCTCGTTTTCAAGGATGCGGACGGCAATATCATCGTTCCCGAGAACTCCTATTCTTATCCCATGCTCTACGATGAGAATTACCTGTATCCCGAGCGCCCCAGCTTCCGCAACGGCATGATGTTCGACGAGATCTACCACGCACGTACCGCCTACGAGTACATCAACGGCATGTACAGCTACGAGAACACCCATCCTCCGCTCGGCAAGATCTTCATCGCCATCGGCGTTATGATCTTCGGCATGAATCCCTTTGGCTGGAGAATCATGGGCGTGCTCTTCGGTATTGCGATGCTGCCCTTCATCTACATCTTCGGCAAGCGCATCACCCGCAATACTCCCGCTTCCTTCCTGACCTGCATGATCTTTGCTTTTGACTTCATGCATTTCACCCAGACAAGAATCGCAACCATCGACGTATTCATCACCTTCTTCGTCATTCTGATGTATCTGTTCATGTATGAATACAGCCGACTGAGCTTCTATGATACACCTTTGAAAAAGACCTTCATTCCCCTGGGCGCCAGCGGCGTCTGCATGGGTCTCGGTCTTGCCAGCAAGTGGACCGGCGTTTACGCAGGTGCAGGCCTTGCGATCATCTTCTTCGCAGTGCTTTACCGCAGATACCGCGAGTATCTGTTCGCCAAGCAGGAGCCCGGCGGAGTAACTGACGGCATCAAGCACGTTTCCGTGATCCGCAAGTTCCCCGAATACGCCAAGAAGACCGTGATCTTCTGCGTTGGCTTCTTCGGTGTGATCCCTGCACTGATCTACACCGCAAGCTACATTCCTTTCCGCGACAATGTACGAAACACCTTGCTTTCCCGCATGTTCCACAATCAGGCAACCATGTTCAATTACCACAGCAGTCTGGAAGCAGGACATTCCTTTGCATCACCCTTCTACCAGTGGCCTACCATGGTACGTCCTGTCTGGTACTACTCCGGCAACTTGGGCGACAATGTCCGCGAAGGTATCAGCGCCTTCGGTAATCCCCTTGTATGGTGGGTCGGCATTCCCGCTTTCATCTTCATGCTGTATCTGTGGTTCACCAAGAAAGACCGCATCGCCGCTTTCCTGTCGATCAGCTATCTTGCACAGTATGTGCCCTGGTTCTTCGTAAGCCGTGCGACCTTCATGTACCACTACTTCCCCTGCGTTCCCTTCGTTGTTCTGATGATCGGTTACGCGCTGATGCAGTTCAAGAGCAAGATGAAACCTCAGGTCTTCTGGGCTGTGGTCATTGCCTACTCAGTTCTGGTATTCCTGCTGTTCCTGCTCTTCTATCCCGTCCTTGCGGGTCAGCCTGTCACTCTGGAGTTCGTTGCCAAGTGGCTCCGCTGGTTTGACAGCTGGGTACTGGTTGCATAAGATACACCCATATAAAACGAAAAAGCACACTGTACGTTCTGTACAGTGTGCTTTATTTTTTTACTTATAATCTTGTTTTTACTTATTCTTTTTTTCTTAATCCTCAGGGATCGGAAGGTCCACGATGATCGGCTCGTGCTTCAGCGCGGGAAGCACCTTACTCTTTAGATTTTCGATGGAGAACCTGATGCTTGAGGTGTTGATACAGGGATGACAGCCTAAGTTCTCTGCCTCAAGAACGGGCTTGTCAATGACAAGCTGCACCTTGTTCTCTACGTCATTCATCAGTCCCATGACGCTCACGGAGCCGGGTGTGATGTTTAAAAACTGCTCCATATAGTCCTCGTTTGCAAAAGACAATCTTGCAACACCAAGCTGCTTGGAGAGGTCCTTGGTCTTGAACTTCTTGTCCGCAGGCATCATCAACAGGTAAAATTGCGTCTCCTGTCTGTTGCACAGGAAGAGATTCTTGCAGATCATGCATCCGAGGGTCTCATCGATCTTCGCGCAGACCTCCATGGTCATCGCCGGCTCATGATCGATGCGCTTATATGCCACCTGAAGGGAGTCCAACAGATCGTAGGTCTTTATCTCTTTGTCAAGTCTTCCCGCTTCGTCAGCGGGTCTGCCGTCATACAGGATCATTACTCTTCCTCCTTACCAAGCTTCTTATAGACTACATTCCACATGGTTATGAAGCATGCCAGGCCGCCGATCAGGTTGGAAATGGGCTCAGCAAGGAAGATACCCTTCACGCCGAAACCGATTCTTGGAAGCAGCAAGGTCAGGGGCACTACGATGATGGCCTTGCGGAAGATGGAGAAAAATACCGCATGTTTTGCATAGCCTAAGCCTGTAAAGGTCGACTGACCGATAAACTGGAAGGCCATGAAGAAAAATCCGAAGAAATAGATCTGCAGGGCGGGAATTCCGAGACTGATCATGGTGGTGTCATTGGTGAACATACCCATGAGGAAACCGGGCGTCAGGATGACGATCAGCCACTCAAGCACCGTCAGAGTGATTCCTACAGCCGCCATGAAGCGAATGCCCTGTTTTACGCGGTCGTAGCTCTTAGCGCCGAAATTGTAGCTTAAAACAGGCTGTGCGCCGCTTGAGAAGCCGCTTACAGGCAGGGACATGATATCTCTGACGGAATTGACCACGGTCATCACACCGACGTAAAGATCGCCGCCGTAGGTCTTCAGAGAGGCATTGCAGACTACCTGCACCAGGCAGTTGGTCGCCTGCATGATAAAGCCGGACATACCAAGCGCAGTGATCTCCTTCACCAGCGGGAAGTGTATCTTCATGTTTTTTCCCTTGATGCGAAGTGGCGTGGTCTTTGCTGTCAGGAACCGCAGCACCCACACGCAGGATACGAACTGGGCGATCACGGTAGCAAGAGCCGCGCCGCTGACACCCATCTTAAATACAAAAATAAACAGAGGATCCAGCACCAGATTCAGCACCGCACCGATGGTGGTGGTCAGCATACCGATCCTGGGATAGCCCTGTGCGTTGATAAAACCGTTCAGGCCTGTGGAGATCATGACAAACACGGTTCCGAGCAGATAGATCTTAAGATATGCATTCGCATAAACATAAGATGCATCGCTTGCACCGAAGAGATACAGCACAGGCTTGCGGAGCAGATAACAGAAGGCAAAGATCACGACTGATGTCAACAACAGCAATGACACTGTGTTGCCCAGGATCAGTTCTGCTCTCTCCTCGTCTTTTTTACCGCGCGCGATCGCAAAAAGAGGGGAACCGCCGGAGCCGTAGAGGAATGTGAACGCTGCCACCAATGTTGCCAGGGGGAACGCAAGTCCCACACCTGTAAGAGCAAGATTGTCCACGTCCGACATATGTCCGATATAAATACGGTCCACCACGTTATAAGCCAGCTGGATCAGCTGCGCCATGATCAGCGGGATCGCCTGCACGATAATATTGGATGATACTTTTCCTTTGGAAAAATCATTAACTTTCATGACTGACCTTCTTCTGCAAAGAAAACCCCTTGAAACGTTCTGTTTCAAGGGGTCTTACCTTAAAGTTCAAAGCAAACTGCGAATTAGTTACCTGCCATCTGAGCTGCAACTTCTTCAGCAAAGTTCTCTTTCTTCTTCTCCATACCTTCGCCAACTTCGAAACGAATCATCTTAGCGATGGTAAGAGCAGGATTAACGCTCTTTAAGTACTGAGCTACGGAAGTCTTACCGTCTTCAGCACGAACGTAAGTCTGATCAAGCAGGCAGATCTCCTTCATCTGCTTAGCGATACGACCGTCAACAAGACCCTTGAAGATCTTATCCTGAGCGAAGGTATCCTTGTCAGCAAGTGCAAGAGCGATCAGAGCCTGACGAGCTTCCTCGGAAAGGAAGTTGAACAGGTAGTTCATGTTGGTCTTCTTCTCTTCGTAGATTGCGATATCAGCATCGCTCCACTTCTTCTCAGCGATTGCGGTGGAGATCAGCTTGTTAAGAAGAGGCTTGGGAAGAGATGCGGGATCGTTCAGAGCGCTCTCGAATACGATGTCACCGATCTTTACAAGCTCTTCAGCAGAGATATCATCCTTGGAGATGTACTGAGGGCTCATAGCACCAACCTGCATTGCGATGTTCTTAAGAGCTTCTCTAGCTGCGTCGGAGCTGTCGCCGTTACCTGCTACAAGAACGCCGATTCTGCCGCCGCCGTGGATGTAGGAAACTACAACATCACCGGTTGCCTTCTCAAATCTTCTGATGGACAGCTTCTCACCGATGGTGAGGATCTTGTCGTTTAATTCTTCTCTCATGCCAAGGATCTCGCAAACATCCTGGCCGTCGCCTGCCTTCTCGATATCGGAAGCAAGAGCCTTGTCAGCTACTGCCTGTACGAAAGTCTGGAAGGTCTCGTTCTTAGCAACGAAGTCAGTCTCGGAGTTAACCTCAACTACTACTGCGGTGTTGCCGTCGATTGCTACTCTGGTGATACCTTCTGCAGCAATTCTGCTTGCCTTCTTCTCAGCCTTAGCTGCGCCGGACTTCTTCAGTACGGTAACAGCCTCTTCCATATTACCATCGGTCTCGGTAAGAGCCTTCTTACACTCCATCATACCTGCACCGGTCATTTCACGCAGTTCTTTTACCATAGCTGCTGTAATTGCCATCGTAATATCCTCCTATTAATCGTCTGTATCTGTTATAGATTACTCAGCGTCTGCTACTTCCTCGATATCCTCAGCGTTCTCAGCTGCTGCTTCGGGAGCAACATAAACTGCTTCGCCCTGGTTAGCCTCGATAACAGCGTCAGCCATCTTGGAAACGATAAGCTTTACTGCTCTGATAGCGTCATCATTACCGGGAATGATGTAGTCGAGCTCTTCGGGATCACAGTTGGTATCGCCGATACCGATCAGGGTAATGCCAAGGTTGTGAGCTTCCTGTACGCAGATTCTCTCCTTCTTGGGATCTACAACAAAGATAGCATCGGGAACTCTGGTCATGTTCTTGATACCGCCAAGGTTCTTCTCAAGCTTCTCCCACTCCTTCTTCAGCTCGATAACTTCCTTCTTGGGAAGTACATCGAAGGTGCCGTCCTGAGACATGGTCTCGATAGCGTGAAGTCTGTTGATACGGGAACGGATGGTCTTGAAGTTGGTCAGCATACCGCCGAGCCATCTCTCGTTAACATAGTACATACCGCAGCGCTCAGCTTCGGTCTTAACAGCATCCTGTGCCTGCTTCTTGGTACCAACGAAAAGGATGGTGCCGCCCTGTGCAGCGATCTCGCCTACAGCCTTGTAAGCCTCGTCAACCTTAACTACAGACTTCTGCAGGTCGATGATGTGGATACCGTTTCTCTCGGTGAAGATGTAGGGAGCCATCTTAGGGTTCCATCTTCTGGTCTGATGTCCGAAATGAACACCTGCTTCTAATAACTGCTTCATAGAAATAACGCTCATTTTTATACCTCCATTTGGTTAAAATACTTCCGCGTTCCTTTACAAAATCTTCGATTTCGTACCCTCCCCCGGCGTCACAGGTGAGGATAACTCCGACAGCAATTCCGCTTGAAAGCCGAACACCACTGCCAAATAAGGACGCGTGTTTTTTTGACAACAGACGAATTATAACATAAAAAAACCCCTTACGCAAGGGGTTTTCCTACTGTAATGTACGTATTTTAAAGGTTTTTTGAACAATTAATTGTCTTTTCTGTTCTGTCTCTTAAGCTCTTCGATCTCATCGAAAACAACATCGTTGAGGACCTTAATGTAGGTACCCTTCATGCCGGAGCTTCTGGACTCGATAACGCCTGCGCTCTCGAACTTGCGTAGTGCGTTGACGATAACGGAACGGGTGATTCCCACGCGGTCCGCGATCTTGCTGGCAACCAGAATACCCTCCATGCCGCTCAGCTCGTCAAAAATATGAGTGATGGCTTCCATCTCGGAGAAGGAAAGGGTGCCGATGGCAGACTTCACAACTGCGATCTTGCGGTTCTCCTCAGCGCTCTCCTCGTTGACTGCGCGAAGCATCTCAAGGCCTACGACTGTGGTGCCGTACTCGCAGAGAATGATATCGTCGATGTTGTACTGGTCGCGGCACTTGTAAATAAACAGAGTACCGAGGCGCTCGCCGGCGATCTCGATGGGAGCGATGATTGCCTGGAATTTGCGGGGATCTACGCTCTCAAAACCGAGAGTCTGAAGATTCACGTTCTCCTTGGTGGACAGAACGCCCAGGAAACGCTCATTGAGCATGGGATCGATGAATCCGCCGACATTCTCGCAGAGGAGCTCGGTGATGGTCTCAATGCCCTCCTGCTTGCCGATACCAAGGACTTTACCCTTGCGGCTGATCACAAGAACA
>JAZULD010000200.1:0-30102 GCA_045643625.1 Acetatifactor sp.
CCTCGATTATGGAGAAAACACCGCTCAGGTGACCTACGATACCGGTCTGTCCGCAGTCGTGAATATCACAGCGGCGAACGATATGAGAGCCTACGGTCTCCTTGCTCCAGCCGTCTGACTGTGCCTGACAGATAGAATCACGCTCTGTCTGGGTACCGTTCTTCAGACGCTTTACGGACCACTTGTTGTCATTGTAGGGCTGATAATACTTACCGAGAGAAATACCGGAACATCTGGAATCGGAGATCTCGCAATCCTCGATGATCCAGCCCTTGCTCCAGTGAGGGCCTACCATACCTTCCTGATAAGCGGTGGGAGGTGCCCAGTTGGTTGCAGCCTGACGGATGGTAAAACCGGATACAGTGATATAGCCGATGCCGGTGCGGTCGGGATAGAAGCAATGCTTTCTCACATTGATCTCGACGTTCTCATCGTTGGGTGCTGCGCCCAGGAAGTTCGCATAAATCACGGTGCTGCCGCTCTCCTCGTCCTGCTCGGTGTACCACTTGTACATGGAACCTGCATGGTCCCAGGAAGGCTCAAAGACCTTGGGATCGAGAACCTCTGCAAGGGAGCTTACTTCATACATTGCCTTGCCGTTTAAATAAACTTCGCCGGTGTGTACGCTCCATGACGCATAGTACCAGTCACCTGCTACGATGCTGGTGTAGGGATTGTAGCTGCCGAACAGACCGTTGGGGATCTTAGATACCCAGGTGTCACCCTCATAGTGCTCCCAGTTTTTCACAGGTTCCGCACCGGAGATGATAGCCTTGCCCTTCTCGGTTGCTCTGTAGGTGATTCTTGCGTCGGGGGTACCTGCGTTAATGGGATTAACATACTCGCGGTACATACCGGGTCCTACCAGGACCTCATCGCCGGGCTTCGCAATGCGTGCAGCCTCGGTGATCTTGCGGAAAGGTCTTTCCTTGCTGCCGTCGCCGCCTCTCTTGGCGGAAGCGGATACATAATAAATCATTTTGTCATCCTCCTGCGGGCGAGATTACCGGTTCTCCTTCAGAGAACGAAGGAACTCAAGCTGCATACAATTGGGATCGTACTGCATCAGCTCTAACTTCACGCCGTCGGGATCGTGAGTCCAGCACTGCCAGTTGCCGTCGCCTGCGCACTTGGGTGCATCATCTAAGGGAGCGCCGGTCTCAACCAGTCTCTGCCAGGTGCTCTGAATATCATCAACTTCGATGCAAAGATGGAAGAAGCCTGCGTTCTCATCCTTGTAGGGAATATCCTTGGTTGCGCCGTAGAACAGCTCTACGAACTGATCGCCGCCTGCGTACATATAAACGATCCAGGGCTCACCTGTAGATCTGGGGATCTCAAAAGCCTTCTTGAAGCCAAGACACTTCTCGTAGAACTCTACTGTCTTGTCCATATCCTTTACATTAAATGCGCCATGACCGATACCTTTTACCATAATTGTCTCCATTTCCGACAGCCTGCGGCTGCCTCTTTTTTATTCTGTCATACGTCCGTTCGAACTTGTCGGACGCGTCAATCAAGCACTGATATTATACCATCTTTTGCCTTGAGAAAAAAGCCTTAATAATACATTTCAAAGCCGTTCCTCCCGGCCGAGTCTCACTCCTCAAAAGAAAGCTTGTCTTCCTCTGTGATCTCCCTGATCACTCTGCAGGGCACGCCCGCTGCGATCACACCCGCGGGAATATCCTTAGTGACCACGCTGCCTGCGCCGATGATGCTTCCCGCACCGATCTTCACGCCGCCGCAGACCGTCACATTGGCACCCAGCCACACATTGTCCTCCAGGGTAATGGGGGCCGAGGTCATGTAAGTACTTCTCTGGGAGGGATGGATCGCATGTCCCGAGCAGGCCAGACAGACACCGGGCGCAATGAAAGCACCCGCACCGATATGGATGGGTGAGGTGTCCAGCATGATCACGTTGTAATTGATCACTGCCAGGCCGTGAAAATGAATATTAAAACCGTAGTCGCAGCGAAAACCGGGACCGGGAAATGCCAGGGGATGATAGGTGCCGAAAAGGCTCTGAAGGATCTCTTTTCTCTTCTCGCCCTCTTCCGCGCCGAGGCTCTCCAGTTCTTTCAATTTGCGGGCCGCCTCCGCCTTCAGACGTCCCGGATTGTTCCAATGCGCACACACATAGGGCGCGTCCGCCGTCATGATCGCCAGCTGCTCGCTCTCGGTTCTCTTTGCCTGCTGTTCCATTTTCTGCATGCTCCTTCCTGCATTCCGGACAAATGCTTCGCGCAATTTGTCTTATGTAAATTATACTTCTCCGGAGGGTATTTTTCAAGGTTAGGGGAGGGGGAGCCTCCTTATTGCAAAAGAGGAGCAGGCGTATTGTATGCGAACTTCGTTCGCCGGCGCCTGCGTAGGTAAGCTGCTGATCGCAGCTTACGGCACTAAGGCATCCTCCCGCAAGCGGGTCCCTCCTTAGTACAAAAAGAGGAGCAGGCGCATTGTATGCGAACTTCGTTCGCCGGCGCCTGCGTAGTAAAAAAATAATCCCTCCGGCTCATCGAGTCGAAGGGAATACTATGTCTCATATTCGGTTTGTACGGAGCGTTGCTCCGTGAAGATCTCTTTACAGCTCCCGCAGGATCTGTGCAGCCTTGCGGCCTTCTTTGTACACGGTAATGATGATCGCAACAACAGCCACCAGACTGAGCACTGCGGAAAGAATACGGATGAATCCGCTATTGTGACCTGCCTGCTGACCCATGCCAAGCTTGTAGGAACCGGTCAGGGGTGCTTCCTCATCCTCGATATAGATGCCGTCCTCGGTCTGGGTAAGCTCCTCTGTCTCTGCACTCTGTTCTGTTGCTGCCGCCTTATCCGAAGCTGCAAGTGAGTAAACGGGCAGAATCGCAAAAATAACACTCGCCGCCATGAGCAGCGCCAGTAACTTCTTAGTTGACTTCTTCATTGTTCTCATCATAAATAAAACTTCCTTGCCGTTGTACTATTCCGTCGCGAGATAATACCGATATATGTCAGCCTAAAGGTCGATGACCAGTCCGGAGTACAGCTTGTCAAGCTTGTCGCCCAGCTCCTCCCGCATGATCTTGTAGGCTCTTTCTTTGGTGCAATGACCGGTGCAAATATACTCCACACCGGTTTGGCGAAGACCTCTGCAGACTTCTCTGATCTCGGCCTCGCTCTTGTTGAACAGATGGAAGCCGCCGATGATTCCGTAGACCTTCTTGTCCGGGAAGGTGGCTGCCACCTCGTTGATAATGTTCACTGCCCCGCCGTGGGAACAGCTGTTGATGATGACCAGTCCCTTGTCTGTGTCTAAGACCAGACTCTGTTCGTGGGCAAAATCATCCGGCAGGAACCGCAGTCCGTGACGCACATACATCATTTCCCTGCGTCCGATGCTCTCAAGCCCCTCCGTCTTATGGGGGATCAGCCACGCGCCTTCATAGAGCTCGTGATCTCCGGAGATCATCCGGATCCTGTCGCCGTACTTCTTAAGGATCCCCTTGGGGATGCCGATGTACTTGCGGAAGAAAAACTTCTTCGCGTAGCAGTTCTCCCCTGCTCCCTCACGCAGAAGGAAAGGGGCCTTATCGTTGTCGGAGAAGAATCTCGCCATGCCCAGAGAGTGATCGTAATGCGCGTGACTTAACACTGCCGCATCCACATCGCCGATCTCAAGTCCAAGCTTCTTCATATTCTCCGCGAAGGCATCCGAGCTTCCGGCGTCCACCAGGATATTCCTGTCGCCGTAACGCACAAGCAGGGAGAGTCCCCACTCTCCCTGCAAATCTCCGTTCGGAATGTTGTCAATGATAACCGTAATTCTCGTTCTCATAGTCTTCCTAACGCTCCGTGTCAAACGAAAAGGATCTGCTGATGGTATTATATCACCGTCTTTACGGAAAACCTTAAATTTAACACAGTTGTTACACTTTTTTTGTCAGTAATTATCAAAATACCGTTTTTACTTCTTCCATCTGCCGCTCAGGTAGTATACGCCGCTGATAAGAAGCGGTACAAAGCCTGCCAGCGCATCGCCCATCCAGAAGCCTAAAGGTCCCCATCCGAGCACGAAACCGAGAAGGTAAGCGATACCGATTCTGCTTAACATTCCGTCAAGGATCGCTACTGCCAGATTCAGTTTGGCATTGCCGGAACCGTTGATCAGACTGAAGGCAAAGGCTCTGCCCGCACAGCCCGCAAAGTTCAGAATATTGGGCAGGATGATGACGCTCGCCGCCAGCACGACCTCCATATCCTGGGTGAACAGTTCAAAGATGGCATTGGGATAGAAGTACAGCGCAAGGCTGCAGATGCACGCCATGGTCGCAGACAGGAAAAAGGCTGTGACCAGAATGCGGGGCACGCGCTTGTATTTCTTCGCGCCCAGATTCTGACCGACCATGGAAGCTGCCGCGGTGGTCACTGCGTTGGACAGTACGCCCATCATCATATTCAGCTTGCTGTAGATGCCCGCGATCGCCGAGCTGACAACGCCGAAAGAGTTGACCCACGCGTTGACGACCGTCTGAGAGATGGAGATCGCCGCAGACTGAAGTGCCATGGGAATACCCAGCGCGAAGAGCTGCTTCATTACCACACTGTCGGGGATGAAGCTTGTAAGCTTAAAGTCAAAACCGAACTGCTCTTTTTTACGATAGAGATATACCAGAGAGAAAAGAAAGCTGAAGCCCTGGCCGATCACGGTCGCAAGAGCCGCACCCATGACCTCCATGTGCAGGAATACCACGAACACGATGTCCAGGATCAGATTCATTACAGCAGCCACGCCCACGAAATAGAAGGGACGCTTGGAATCGCCCATACCGCGCAGGATCGCGCTGACTGCGTTGTAGCCGTAGATAAACACCAAACCAAGGATACAGATCACGGTGTAATCCATGGTGTACTCATATGCCTCAAGGGGTGTGTTCACCAGGCGCAGGATGGTGTCTCTGATACAGAAGCACAGCACCGCCATACCCACCGACATGGCAAGCAGCATGGTGAACATAGTACCGATGGTCTTCTTTACCGCATCCATGTTGTCAGCGCCTACGAAACGGGCGATGAGCACCTGTCCCGCGGAGGAAAAGCCCATTGCCAGGAAGGTCAGAATGTGCAGGATGTTGCCGCCGGTGGAGACCGCCGACATACCATGGCCGCCGATGACCTGACCGATGACCACCATATCCACGATGTTGTAGACCGCCTGCAGAATATTGGATACAAAAAGGGGAGCCGCGAACAGGATCAGGAGCTTCAGCACATTGCCCTCTGTCAGATCCCTGATCATCGTTCCCTGTTGCTTTTGTGTTTTTTTCTCGTCCATGGAATACCTCTCTTTCCGCAGCATATTATAGCACAGGTCACGCCATGAAAAAAGACCCCTCAAACCAAAGGGGTCTTCGATACATTATTTTTCTTTTACAAAAAAGGTTACGCCGATGGCGCCGGGACCTGCGTGGGTTCCGATGACGGTGCCGATGGTGAAGATGGGAAGCTTCTCTGCCTTGCCCTGCCACATGTCGGCGTTGTCCTCGATATAACGGTCAAGTTCCTCTCTGGTAGTGCCGCTGTAGGCCAGTGCAAAGGGCTCATCAAAGTTGACGCCGCCTTCCGCTTCGACAAATTTTCTCAGAAGATTGTTGCCGTTCTTGGAGCCTCTCGCCTTGCCGATCACTTCGACCGCGCCGTCAACGACTGCGATAACGGGCTTGATGTTCAGCATGCCGCCCGCAAAAGCAACTGCGGAGGATACTCTTCCGCCTCTCTTTAAATACTCCAGGGTGTCCACCTTGGCAAGCAGACGAAGTCTCTTCACATCATCATTCAGACGGGCAGCGATCGCTGCTGCCTCCATGCCCTCTTCTGCGTACTGAAGAGCCTTTCTGACTACCAGTGCCTCACCCGCGGTAGCGCTTCTGCTGTCTACCACGAACACTTTGCCCTCGAAGTCGTCCGCTGCGATGCAGGCGCTCTGATAAGTGCCGGAGAGAGCACCCGAAACGGTTATTGCCACAACAAAACTTCCGTCAGCGGTAAGCTCCTCATAAGCATCCGCAAAAGAGGAAGGGGACGGCTGAGAAGTGGTAGGCAGACTGTTGCCGCCTGAAAGTTTTGCATAAAAATCTGCGGTCGCAAGATCAATACCGTCCAGGTATTCCTCACCGTCCCAGGTAAGTGTCAAAGGTACAACTTTGACTCCGAGCTTTGCCGCCTCCTCGGGGAAAATATCGGCAGCGGAGTCAGTTAAAATCTTAATTGCCATTTTTCTGTCCTTTCATCGTGTCTTCATTCCTTCCAGAAGACAGCCAAATCCACAGCGAAACTGTCTGAGTGCCTCCTCGCGGGGAAGCTTCCTTGCCAGCGCATCAGCGTTGAATCCGCGGATAAAACACCATGCGGAGTAGCCGATGGCCTCTCCGTCAAGGTCCGTGCGCAGATAACCGATCTGCCGTCCGCGGTCGATGATGTCCGCGATCTCCCTGATCCACCACTCAAAATTGGAGGGGCGGGCGGAGTCGGTCTCAAAGATGTACTGACTCATATACGCTCTGCTCTCGTAGGAAAAAAGCAGGGTATTCTCAGCCACCTGCATAATGTAATCACCGTAATCGGTGCCCTCTTCCCAGGGCACAAAAAGGCTCTCTCTCACCTTGTTCACGGTCTCGTGGTAGAGGATCTCCAGGACCTCGTCGATGTTGCGGAAGCGATTGTAGAACACTCTGTTGGAGATATTCATTGCTTTCAGAATATCTCTCACAGTGATCTTGCCAATGCTCTTCTCCTTCGCCAGCGCCCTTGCAGCCTCGATGATCTCTTCATTTAACTCATCATGCAGCAGTTCCATTTCGCCTGTTCTCACTTTCAGCACACTGTGTGCTGAAAGAAATATAACACAAAAGGCTTCGTTTGTCAAATTCACATTTGCGCCCTTTGTGTTATATATTTTTCGATATTTTTTTGTGATCTTCTGTCTGACTCTGTCCTGTTTTTCAGACAGCCGCGCTGCGGTTCCTTAGAAGAAATCCACCAGGCCGATGATGTAGATCACCACCACGCAGACAGGTACGATCCAGGCAAAGAGAGGATACATCCAGTTTTTCAGTCTTAAGCCCTTTCCTGAATTCACCTCAGCCATAAAGTTGTCCCAGCCCCAGCCGATGCGGCGGTTGGTACAGAAGACGGCCATCACGAATGCTCCGACGGGGAGCAGATTGTTGCTTACGATAAAATCCCAGAAATCCAGCCAGGAGCTCTCCGGGCCGAAGGGATGAAAATGCAGAACACTGAAGCCCAGCGCTGTGGTGAGCGACAGTACATACACTAAGAGGCCGCTGAAAAGACAGCCTTTTTTACGGCTCCAGCCGGTGAGCTCACGCACGTTGGCGAGAATGTTCTCGCACACTGCAAGCTCGGTGGAAAATGCCGCAAATACCATGAATAAGAAGAACAGGGAACCCCAGATCCTTCCGCCCTCCATGTTGACGAACACTGTCGCCATGGTATCAAAAAGCAGCGCGGGACCCGCACCCACCTCAAGGTCGAAGGCAAAACAGGACGGGAAAATGATCAGTCCCGCAACGATCGCCACGAAGGAATCCAGCACGATCACGTTCACGCTCTCGCCCAGAAGACTTCTCTCCCTGCCGATGTAACTGCCGAAGATCGCCATGGAGCCGATACCGATGGACAGAGTGAAGAACGCCTGGTTCATGGCTGCAACCACCACACCTGCGGTGATCTTGGAAAAATCGGGCACAAGGTAAAAGCGATAGCCTGCCGCTGCATTGGGCAGGAATCCGCTCTTGACCGCAAGCACCAGCATCAGGATCAGAAGCGCACTCATCATATACTTGGTGACACGCTCCAGTCCGCCCTGCAGATTAACGGTAAGGACTAAAAAGCATGCGACCACTGCCACGGTCAGATACAGCACATTCAGTCCCGGTCTTGCGATCATGGCACTGAAGCCTAAGTTCTCAAGGTCTCCTGTCAGGAAGCGCCAGAAGTAATAGAACATCCAGCCTGTCACCACGGTGTAGAAAGCCATAAGGCACACGTTGCCCGCCATGGCGATGTATCCGTGAAGATGCCACTTCTGACCGGGCTTCTCCAGCTTGTTGTACATGCGCACAATGCTGGCCTGCGCCGCGCGTCCCAGGGCAAACTCCATGGTCATTGCAGGGAGACCCAGGACGATCAGACAGATCACATATACAAAGACAAATGCAGCGCCTCCGTTGGCTCCCACCATCCAGGGGAACTTCCAGATATTGCCGCAGCCGATGGCACAGCCGGCACTCAATAAGATGAATCCAAGTCGACTTCCCAGTCTCTCTCTTTCCATGACAACAGGTTCCTTTCTCCTCGTAGGACCACTTGGTCTTACGGTTTCTTCGGTAGTCGGTGATGTTCTTTCATGCTACCATATTCACCTGTTTGGAGCAACTGTTTTGGGGCGTTTTTGCCCATTATAAGGCATATTCACGGGTATGCATAACTTATGCATTTATTATGCAGAAGCCTTCTTACTCTTAACGATCGCCACGAGCGCAATCAGTGCATTTAAGGCTGCCCAGCCTGCCCATACCATCAGATCTGCGTAGTTGCCATGACCTGTAAAACCGATCAGTGCAGCCAGACCGAAGAGGATGATCAGCGCAATATTGCCGCCCTTTCCTGCGCTCTTTCCGGTCGCTACGGATACGATACCGCCTACAAGAATAAGAATCGCGCAGATCATGCCGACGCTGCCGGACATGCCGCCGTTATCCTCAAGCGCATTTACAACACCTGCTGCGCATGACTGGAACATCATAATACAGAAAATAACCATAGACAAAATGCCTGCCACTAACTTCCAAACCTTCATCTTTTTCTCTCCTTACTCTTCATACAATAAAATGATCTTGGAATCCGTCCAGAAATTGTCCTCGTACTCGATCTCAATGGTCTGAGCATCCCTGGGAACTTCAAATGCCACGGTACCCTTAGCCTTTCTTCCGGCTGAGATGGTAGCGGAAAGACTGTCATCCATGCCGTAGAAGCCGCCGCACTTCACACCGTCCGCATAGCATGCAAAGGACAGACTCGAAATGAACTGATCGCTCTTTGAGATATTCTCGACCTCAAGCTCTGCGTAGATGAATTTATTACCTGCCGCGGGCTTGATGAACTGGTTGCTGCTCACATACTCCGCAGCTGCCAGGTAGGTGATGCGCAGATCGCTGTTTTCAATAATGTCTCCCACACGGAAAGCATCATCGCTGACAGCAGTATTTTTCTCGGGCACAAAGCCGCTGTCTACATCGCCCTCAAAGAGGAAGATGACCTTCTTATCCGAGAACAGGTCCGGCTTGTATTCGATCTCTACGGTCTCGGCATCCTCGGGAACCTCGAAGTAGATCGCGCCGTCTGCGGTACGTCCGTTTGAGACGGACGCGGACAGATCGTCATCAAAATATCTGGAATCGCACTCGTAGCCGTCCGCATAACAGTCGAAATCAAAGGTGGTCACGGACTTGTCTGAGCCGGATCTGTTGTCCACATGAAATGCCAGGCGGACAAATTTTTTGCCGGCTGAAGGCTGCATAAACTGATTGTCGCTCTTAAAGTTTTCGCTGCTCACATACACGATGTCGAGACCCTTGCGGGAATAAGTGTCACCTACGCGAAACTCGGTCTGCTCGGAGTCGGCTGCCGCGGTCTCTTCCTCGACTGCTTCGACTTCTTCCTTATCGACCGCCTCTTCCTTCGTCTCTTCTTTTTCTACCTCGCCAACCTTCTTGGCAGAGGAATCATCGCTGCTTCCGCTTCCCATCGCCAGCACAGCGAACACTGTCAGGGCTGCAAGGAGCAGGATCGTCTTCTTAAATCTTTTCATGATCGTAGTTCTCCTGTTGTTTTTTTATAATAAGCGCCGCGATGATTGCCCCCACACTTTCCCAGACGATGTCGAAACAGTCAAAAGTTCCCCGGGCAAGGCCTATCAGCTGACCTGCTTCCATCATCGCCCCAAACAGCGTCGTCACGGCAATACACCATAGATAGCTGTGCGCATTATTATCAAAGATCAAGTGACAGACATGGGTCAGTGCATACGCCCACAGAATGTCAAAAAGGTAGTATCTCACCCACAAAACGGCTCGATTTGCCGGAAAAAGGGTATAAAAATGAACCCCACCTCCCAGACGGGCATCCAACCATCTCACAAAACTTATGTCCGGACAAAAGAGATAGTAGAGAAGTCCCCCTGCAAACAGAGGCAGGATCACATGAAAGATCAATTTTCGGAGGATGCTTTTATCTTTTTTCAAAGCATCACTCCTGGGTTCCGCAGCTTCGAAGAGGCATCATACCGTTCCGCTTCAGATAGCTGTTCACATCCAGAATATTTCCGGGGCGTTCGTTAAAACAGATCATGAGAAGTGCGTCCCTGGGGATCCTTGCGTAGAGCTGAGGCATCTCATAGATCTTCAGGGCGGTCTGAGTCTGGGCAAGCGTCATCCCCGCCGCATAGCAGATCCTTAAGATCACGTCGCGCTGCTTGGTCCTCTTCTCCTCGGAGATCAGCTTGTAGCCGTATCTCTCGGGGATGTCCGCATTCAGGAAGACCTCCTGCTGCAGGATATTGTTGGTGCGCATGATCTCCCTCATGTAGTCGGAAAAACGACGCTCTCCGTCTATCATCAGGTCCTTGTTTTCTTCCAAAAATTTACCGATATCTGAAGGATGTGTATTATGCAGGATCTGCAGTAATTCATCTGTACTTTTCTCTGTCATTTCAAAGTATCCTTTGCTATAATAAATTCATACCAACGTAGAGGTGATCTCAATGAATCTGGAAACCCGCCTGCAGCTCTCATACTATCGACAGATCGGCGTGATCAACGAAGCGCACCGCGTCTATCTCGTACAACATATCGAAACAGGCAAGATTTTTGTAAAAAAGATCATGACAGCCTACAACCCAGAGGTCTATGCCCGCCTGAAGGAACACTATGTTCCCGGCACCCCGGCCATCGTCTGCCTTCATGAGGAAAATGACGAGCTGACACTGATCGAGGAATATATTTCGGGAGACACGCTGGAGGAAGTCCTTGAGAACGGACCCATGAGCGAGTTCACGGTTCTCAATTACGGTCTCATGCTCTGCAATATCGTGGAACGACTCCACCGCCTGACACCTCCTGTGATCCACAGAGATATCAAGCCCTCAAATATTATTATAACCAAAGATCACCGGGTTGTCCTCATCGATTTGAATGCCGCAAGAGCGGGTATCTCCAAGGAAGAAGATACGGTGCTTCTCGGCACCAAGGGCTATGCCGCACCGGAACAGTTCGGCTTCGGTTCCTCCGGTGTGACCACCGATATCTACGCCATCGGCATGGTGCTGAATACCATGCTCCTTGGTTCCTTCAGCAAGGAGGTCATTCAGAGATCATCCCTGACAGGCGTGATCAGGCGCTGCACGGAGATCAATCCCAAGGACCGCTACAGCGACATCGCCGAGCTGAAAGAGATGCTTCGCAGGATCTTAGTCGATATCGCACCTCCGCCTCAGGGTCAGACCCGGAACAATACCCGTGCTCACAGCCCCGTGAAGATCAAGCTTTCAAGGAAAGATTTCCTGCCTCCGGGCTTCCGTACCGGGTCAGTGCCCAACATGTTCTTAGCCGCTGTCGGTTATCTCCTGATCGGTATTTTGTCACTCACCTTCACTTCTCCGGGTTCTACTCCGGGCATGATCCTTACCATCAAGATCCTGATGATACTCATCGGTCTGGGAGGCGTAGTATGCTACTTCAATTACCTGGGTGTCTGTGAAAGGTTCCCCTATGCAATGGACCGCAATCCACTCATTCGAGCGCTCGCAAGGACGGCCGAGTTTGTGATCTATGCGGTAGTGGTGGTCTTCACCGCCGCTCTCATCTCTGTTTCATTCACCTAACAATATATATACCATAAAAGAAAAACGCCTGTTGCCCCCGCTATGGTGGCAATAAGCGTTTTTTTATTGCTGAAATATACAAAAAAATCCCCGTCCTCCAGGGACGGGGAAGAATTCACATCATGCTCTTAGAACATCGCGATCAGCGCTGCGCTGGTGATCATAAGAGTCTGGAAGGTAAATGCGGATATCATCGCACCCAGGATGCGGCTGCCCGTGAGCTTCTCGACGAATCGGCCGAGAGGAATACAGAAGATGTACATGAGCACCATATTCTGGATCTGTCCGATCATGCCGGAGAGACTGCCGATAGCCAGGTAAAAGATCACCAACAGGAACAGGGGCACGTACTGGATCAGCTGATAGAGCACACGTACTTTCAGTGATGCGCCGGCTCTGTCAAGCATATCGGACTCCTGACCGGACACATAGTAGCCTGCTGCCATCAGAACTGCCGCTGCCAGAACGTAGAACAGGCGGAAATTCAGGGGGATCAGGCGGTACATGGTGGCTCTCATCACATACCACACGAAGAAGCAGGTCAAGGCGCATATCGCGATGCCGCCCGCAAAAGCCCTGCCGTCGCCGATCTTCACTTTGAAACCAAGACCCGGGAGCTTGCCCTCGGTGCCCTTAAAGCGACCCTTTCTGTAGGCCCAAAGCATTACCAGACCATAGCCTGCGATGCAGACCATGTAGGGCAGGTTCATTACAGGGGAGCCAAAAGGCATCACCACAAAGAGACTGCATAACAGGAAGGCCACGATCAGACCGGGGATCCACAGAAGCAGCTTGTGCAGCAGATACTTCTTGGAATCGATCAAAACAGGACCACGATCGTTTCCCGCGCTCTTTTCGTCTTTTCCTGTACCTTCGTGCTTATTATTTGCATGAAATCCTTCAAATTTGCTGATGCCTGCAAAGAAGCATCCGATGCCAAGCAGCGCAAATGCCCATCCGCAGTAGATCAGGCTGAAATGCCAGCTTCCGTATTCTGCAGGGATTCCGTCATCAATGATTCGGAGCGCCTCATTTGCGAAGCGTCCGAACTTGGGCGAGTACATCTGGTAGGAATGAAGCACGCCTCCTGTGACGCCCACACCTGTGATCGTACCCATTTCATTTGCTGTCACAGCCTCATATTTGCCCTTGTCGGGACATTTTTCACCGCTGACGCGGGAGTAGATCGTAAGCACATCGGATTCCGACACGATATCGTCGGCCGTGGAACCGTAGATAAACAGGTTGGTCATGCCGATGCTGTCCGCGCCAAAGCCGCTCCAGATAGGGTCCTCCGCATCGGAAGTGCCCGCAAAGAGGCTTGCCTGGGCGCTGAATTCATAATTGACCTCCGGGGAAAACAGGATCACGCTGTTAATGTCCTTAGGGGTGACTTCTGTCTCAGCGGTGGGGTCGTTGTAGTCGTAAAGCAGGCGCAGGATCGCTCTTCCGCCCATGGAATGACCCATGAGGATCATATGGTCGTAATCGATTCCCGAGATCTCGTGCAGCATAGCCGCAGCGTCGTCGATCTCCTTGGGGATCGCGTCCGTCTTGGCATTGTCAAAGCCGATGGTGCCCTTGGATGCACCCTGACCCGCATAATCGAAGGTCATGACACTCAGGCCGTCCTCCACGAACAGATTGGCCATGGGGCGCCACTTCTGCCTGTCGCAGGAATAACCGGGGCAGATGAGCACTGCGTACTCCGCGTCCGGAGCCTCGTAGTAGGAGGCCTCCAAGACTACCGGTTTGCCCTTGTAGTCCGAGTCAAAGGTGAACACCTCCTCGTGGAAGGTAGGCAGGTTCAGCAGGATAAAAATACCCATGGAGACTGCCATCAGTACTGTTCCGGCGATAACTGCAAGCTTGGAACGATTCATTTTTGCAAAAAAGCGCTGCCCAATAATATCACGCGGCGAGGGCGCGCCACTCTCCTTTCATGCCTTGCGGCTTTTTTTAATTTGTGTATTTGAATTACTCAGTATTCGATCGGTCGTCCGGAACAGATCCGTAATTCGATCGATCGTCTAGAACAGGTCAAGCATACTGTCCAGATAGATCTTCTCTCTCACATGTAAGTGATACTCGGGCTTCACCAGGTAGTACAGGAGCATCTCAAGCACCACTGCGCTTCCAAGGCTCCTTCCCTCGATCTTGAAGTTGGAAAAGCCCATGGGGAGGTATTTCTCCCTGATGTCTTCATTGCCGATAAACGCAGGGTTCTTCATGGCCTCGGAAAAACGGTAGCCCTCCTTGCCCCCGGGCTGGCGGCAAATATGCTCCGGGCAGTCCTCACCCAGATTCTTGCGGCTCACATTCTCATAGCATGCCCTGCGGTCCGTGCAGCCGATATAGCAGCACTCATTGCAGAGAAACTCTACTTTATCCTTTGCCGTCTGCGCAAGTCCCTCAAGCCTCTCAAATGCCTTATTCAGGCGAAAATCAGGCACTACGTAGGCAAACTCGTCACGCGCAAGCTCCCTCTCAAAATCGCCGAAATCCGTCAGCACCTTGGTGGTCGAGGAGATAAAGTGAAGCGAGGGATATGTCTTTTTAAGGTAATTCAGCAGCAGGTCCGAGTGCACGATAATGCCTGCAGGTGAGGTAAACCGGAGCCCTGTCTTATTCGTCTCGGACTTCTGCGCATCCGCTGCATCGCCTGCCGAGCCTTCTGTCTCCGCAAATATCCGGCAGAGCTCGTTGCACCTTCGATCCTTCAGATGCTCCTCCGTAAGCAAAGAATTGCTGAAGGTCAGCCTCGGCGTGATGCCGTATCTGCGCACCAGTGCAAGCACCTCCTCCGATGTATTGTCGCCGTAGCCCACGCGGCCGCCTCCCCAGAGACAGTCCCCGGGTGCGCCGTAGATCGAGCCGATCTCCACATCATCGAAGAAATACTCACGGCAGTTCTCATACAACGGCAGGAACTCATGATAGAGCTCGTAGAACTCAAACAGGCCCGGCAGGTGGAAAATCGCTTTTTGTCTTCTTGTCGAATTACTCATCGCTTCCACTCCTCATCACTGCTTCGCCGCAAGTGTCACCGGTGACTTCTCGTAGGCGATCCTCGGGTCGTTGTCCTCCACCACATAGATGGTGCCGCACCTGGTAAAACCGTTTTTCATAAGGCCGTTCTGCATCACGTAATTGTCCCCGTGGGTGTCAACGCGCAGATGGTGGCACTGCTCGTAGGCCCAGGACAGACAGGCGCTTCCTGCGCCCTTTACGGTGCCGTCGGAGGCCAGTCTGTGGACCGCACCGTACTCGGAAGGATCCATCCAGTCTCCGTCCTCAATATTCAGATAGGTAGGGTCGATATCAACGCCCTGAATATACATAAATACCGCTATGACTCTGCCCTCGTATTCGCACACATGCAGCCTCTTAAGGGCGATATCCTCCACAAGGAGCGCCTCGGGCGGCCACGCAGTATTCCACTGCCTGGGATTGTCATGCTCCCTCATAAAGACTCTTGCGTGTGCATAGATCGCAAGGATCACGGGAAGATCCTCCGTTTTTGCGGTTCTGATCTCAAATTCTGCCATATTTCCTCCGCTTGCGGTCTGCCTGAGGGTTTTGCGTTTTTGCCGCCCCTCTCGCATGAACCGCACTCTCATTATACCAAAAACCTTCCCCTGTTGCATTCCCTCAGGATATTTTTATGTAAATCTTTTTGCCGGGCACGTTCGCACAGGCGCCCCCTCGCTGTACCCTGCCTCCGGATCGATCGCATGCAGACATGCCTGCTCCTCCGGATTTTTTTGCACAAAAAAATCCCCCGACGCATATCGCACCGGGGGACTCTTCATTCTTAACTTTGTCTCGTAAAAATTACTTTACGGAAGTGATGTGAGGGTTAACACCTTCATACCAGTAAAGGAAACCTTCCATGTCGATCTTCTGACCAACCTCAAGCTCCTTAACAGCCTTGTAAACGTCGGTGTCCTTACCGCAAAGGTAAGACTCAACGGTGAAACCGTAGGTGTTGGTACCATCGGTTACATCGAAGTAAAGGTCGTCGCCTTCATCACCGGAACCGTCCCACTTGTACAGGTAAGCAACCTCGTTGCCGTCTGCATCGGTCTTGGGAGCAACGGTAAGACCCTTGAATGCTACGAACTGGTTCTGATAATCTACCAGAGCATCGGTACCGAGCTTATCGGTTACATCAACTGCCTCAGCGATGTAGCTGCCATCTTCGATCTCGAAGGTTGCGTCGATGATCTCAACTTCGCCTGCCCACTCGGACTTGAAACCGTTGACCTTGATCTTGGTACCGGGAACGAGCTTGTCAGCATCTTCCTCAGCGCAAGCCATGTTGTACATGAAGTAGCCGCCCTCAGCGTCCTGCGCGTATACGGTGATGGTGTTGTCCCACCAGGACTGATGTGCCTGAACGTAACACTCAACAGTAACCTCGGTGTCGATGTCAGCAGCAGCGTACTCAGCGAAGGTCATAACGCCCTCACCCTTGGTGGTGTCGGGACCTGCAGGCTCTGCGGGCTTCTTTGCGCCGCATGCTGCAAGAGCTGCAACCATAACCATTGCTAATACAGCAGCAAAAATTCTCTTTTTCATAATGTTCTCCTTTTGTAAAGAAAAAATATTTTAATCATTTCGCATTATATCACAAATTTCCGTGAAATCAACTATTTCTTTTTCCGAAAATAGCGCACTCCGTACACCGCGATGATCGCACACCAGGCAGCCGCAAGTCCCCACAAAAGGAGCTTGGCAGTACCGGGCAGAGGACCCAGGTCGCCGCCTGTTACACTACCCTCTCCCGTCCGCTCGATGCGGTCCAAATGATAGAGGGAAGTGATGTCGGAACGAAGCTTAGTCATGTAAGCTGCATCCACTGCCTGCTTGCGGCGGGCGGATTTGCAGACATTCTCGATGAGCTGACCGGAAGCATCTCTGAGAGACGCAGAACCGTTGAAAACAGGGGTCGTAAAGGTGTCACCGATATGATCCAGAAGAAGCTGTGTCGCATCGATCTTAACAGGATATCCGATCGCCGTGCCGCTGCCTCGATGTGCCAGATAATACTGATAGCTCTCGCTCTCATGAGCCTTGCCGGTGACGGGAATATAGCCCTCGGTGGATGCGTAGGATACCTGCACATCATCGGTCAGCAGATACTGGGCGAAGAGCCAGGAAGCCAGGACCTCCTGAGGATCTGCCTTGTTGAAGATACAGATGGAGGGACCCTGAGAGATCATCTTAGGGTTCTCGGTATCAAACTGGGGGATCATTCGCACCACAGTCTCGAACTTCACGATCTTGTCCGCGCTGATGTCGCTTAAGGGCGCCTCGCTTCCCATCCAGGTGGAGCCTGCGGTGGAATCGATGGCAAAAATGCACTGTCCGGCATTTAAGAAATTGGCGGGATAGCCTGAGATCTTAAAGGTGGAAAAAGCGCCTGATTTTGCATGCTCGTAGATCTCCTTAAGAAGCTCATCGGTGGTATCGTTGAAGATCTCGATCTCAGCGTCCGCGGTGGAGTAGCCCGCATTCTGCTGTTTTAACATGGAGATCATCATGTTGTCAGTGGACTTGTAGATGAAGGGGATCATGACCTTCTGGCCGTTGACCTTGAAGGTGCCGTCGGCATTCTGTGCTGTGGCAGCCTCGGATACCTCCCAGATATAATCCCAGGTGAGTACATCGGGCACCTCATAGCCCAGCGCCTCAACATAGGTCTTGTTGATGTAGCATGCCTCCGTGGAGCGCATGAAGGGGATCGCATAGCTGTGCTCTCCGATCACGCCCTCAGCCAGGAATTCGGGAATTACCTCCTCCATGGTGGGACCGTCATACTTCACTTCGCTTCCGCCGAAGCCGTAGAGCTCATTGACAAAAAGCTCATCCAGAGGAGCCACCACGTTGCGGCCGGTCAGATAGGTTGCAATATGGTCGGGGTAAGTGATGCAGACATTGGGTGTCGTATTGGTGGAGATATTGGTGATGACATCGTTGTAGAGCTTCACATAATCGGTGTAGAAGCGCACCGTCACATGCACATTGGGATACAGCGCGGTGAAGTCATCGATGGCCTTCTGGTAGATCCTGGTCTGGTACACATTGGTATCATTCTTGGCCCAGAAGGTGAGCTCATAGTTCCTGCCCTCGTCAAAGGTCTCGGGAACAACGAACTGTGCGCTGCCCTTGGCGCCGTGACAGCCTGCAAGAACCGTAAGAATCGCAAGCAGAAGGACTGCAAGGAGTGCTTTTTTTCTGAAGATCATCCCTTGGTACCTCCTCTCGAAACGCCTGCCATGATCTTCTTGTGGAAGATGAGAAACAGGACTACCAGAGGCACGGAGATGACAACGACTGCTGCCATCATGGCGGGAATATTGTCTCGTCCGAAACCGTTCTCGCGGATCTCCTGGATACCGTTGGACACCAGGAAATATTTGGAATCGTCGGTGATCAGTCTGGGCCATACATAGGAGTTCCAGCACTCGATGACCTTCAGGATCACGATGGTGACGATAGTGGGCTGTGCGATGGGGATCATGACCCTGCGCAGATACTTGAAATCGCTGGTACCGTCTACCTTGGCCGCCTTATACAGCTCCTCGGGGATCTGCTCGAAATTCTCCTTCAACAGATAAATGTAGAAGACCGAGGTGACCGAGGGCAGGATCAGACCTAAGAAGGTGTTGCGCATGCCCCAGTTGGTGATGGTGACAAAGTTGGTGATGACCACCAGCTCGTTGGGGATCATCATCAGCGCCAGGAACAGCGCAAAGGTCAGGTTGCGTCCGCGGAAATCCAGTCTGGAGAAGGCGAATGCAGCCAGGATGATCACTACCATCATAAGGGCTGTGGTAGCCACGGTGAAGATCACGGAGTTCAGGAAATATCTTCCGAGAGGCACCGTGATGAAGGCGTCCACATAGTTTTCACCCGTGATGTGGGTGGTAAAAAGCTTGGGCACGAACTCGGAGTTGTAGGCACCGTAGCTCTTCACGGAGGTCAGCACCATCCAGTAGAAGGGGAACAGCACCACGACAGCCCAGAAGGTCAGGGCAAAATACGTAAAACAATTGCGTAAGGTTCCACGTACTTTGGCCGTTTTTTCAATTTTGGCAAAATCATTTGTATTCATGGAAAACCTCACTTAGTATTGTACGTTGTCTTTGGAGATCAGAAGATTGATCACGGTGATGGTGAACACGATGGCAAACAGGATCAGCGCCGCCGCCGAAGCATAGGAGGGATAACCGCCGCTGTTGCCGTAGAGCATGTCGTAAACATAGCCTACGATGGTGTTCATGCCCGCTGCGTTTAAGTTGGTGCCGAAGATCGCGACAACGTCGCTGTAGGCCTTAAACGCGCCGATGAAGCCCGTGATGATCAGGTAAAAGATCATGGGGGAGATCATGGGCAGCGTAATGCGCAGGAAGATCCTGCCGGGACGTGTGCCGTCCACGCGGGCCGCCTTGTAATAATCCTCGTTTACGGAAGCTAAGGCGCTTGTAAGGATCAGGATCTTAAAGGGCATAACGATCCAGATCGTGTAAATGCTCATGACCAGCATCTTGGCCCAATAGGGACCCTCGATGAAGTCCACGGAGCTGCCGCCGAAGAAATTGATCAGCAGATTTACAAGACCGTCGCTGTAGGCTGTTTTTTTGAACAGGATCATGAATACCAGACCTACTGCCAGGGTGTTGGTCACATAGGGCAGGAAAAAGATGGTCTGGAACACATTTTTCAGAGGCTTGATGGAGTTCAGTCCCAGAGAGATCAGCAGCGCCAGGCCTGTGGAAAGGGGCACTGTGATGATTACCAGGATGAAGGTGTTCTTCACAGCCTGCAGGAAATAGGGGTCATGCAGGACATAGGAAAAATTGAAAAAGCCCACGCCGGTGTAGGTCTGGGAGGCGAAATTGTAGCTCTCCTCCATGGAATAAATGCCTACATCGATCAGGGGATAGACCATGAAAAGTCCGAGGAAAATAAGCGCCGGCAGCAGATACAGCCAGCCTTTTAACTGTTTTCTCATCTACACGCCTCCGGTTCTTCCTTCAAGGTGAAAAAGATCGGCGCGGATACGCACCTCGGTCTCGATTGCAAAAAGATGAACCTTGGAAGGTTTTAAATCAAAGCGTACCTTCTCGCCGGTAAGGAACGCGCTGCTCTCACCGGGAATGATGGAACGGATCTCACCGCTCTCGGAAAACTTACAGTCTGACAGCACCGATGTGTCACGGCCCTGTCTCTCGACACGCTTAAGTGAAAGGCCAAGTGCGCCGTCCTCCTTCAGGGTAAAGCCCTCGGGACGAATGCCCACGTAGCACTCTCCATCCTCGGCACCGCGTGCTGCAAGCACTGCCTCATCGCCGATATAGAGCTTTCCTGCCTCTATGCGGCCGCGCAGCACATTGATGGGAGGGGTTCCTAAGAACTTCGCAACAAACAGATTCACGGGATCATCGTAGACATCCTGAGGATTGCCGACCTGGTACACGAAGCCTTCCTTCATAACGACGATCTTATCACAGATGCTCATGGCCTCCTCCTGGTCATGAGTGACGAACACGGTAGTGATGCCGGTCTCCTTCTGGATCCTGCGGATCTCCTCACGGGTCTGCAGACGCAGTCTTGCGTCCAGATTGGAAAGGGGCTCATCAAGCAGTAAAACCTTGGGCATCTTGACCAGCGCACGGGCGATAGCCACACGCTGCTGCTGGCCGCCGGACATCTCCGAAGGCTTGCGGTCCATCAGGCCGTCGATCTGCACCAGTTTTGCCGCCTCCAGTGCCTTCTCATTCATCTGCTGCTTGGTCAGCTTGTCCGCACCCTTTAAGTTCTGCAGGGGGAAGATAATATTCTGACGCACGGTCAGATGAGGATACAACGCATAATTCTGGAAAACCAGACCGATGCCCCTGTTCTCGGGGGGAAGGTCGGTCACATCATTTTCGCCGAAAAAGATCCTGCCCTCGGTAGGCTTCTCAAGGCCGCTGATCATATTCAGAGTGGTGCTCTTGCCGCAGCCGGAGGGGCCGAGCAGTCCGATCAGACAACCGTCGGGGATCTCAATGCACAGATCGTTGACTGCGATCACGTCCTTCTTGATCGCCTTATTGCGATTGGGGTAGATCTTGTAAACATGGTCTAATACAACTTTCATAGTCTTTCAACCTTTCATACATGGGATTGGTACTCTGCACAAATTATATGCAATTTATGCAGTTGGTGCAAGATTTTTTGACTGTTATCCTTCGATGCAGCAGCTGCCCAAACATAAGTTGTAACAAATAACGCCCTCGGATACTGTGTATCTTGGGGGCGTTATCTGTGATTCTATGGGTCTTGTTTGATATTATTAAACTTAAACTGTATTATTATTCTTTTTTGCAGGCTTAGGTTTCTTCGCTCGCTCTATGCGCTTACGCTCTTCTTCCTGGCGCTGCTCAAGGAGCTGCTCATACTCTTCGTAGATCTGTTCTTTCTCCTCGTCAGACAAATTCTGAACAAACTTTCCGTATGTCACACCTTTGTCGCCTGCTTTCCACGCAAGTGCTATCAGTTTGAAACTTTCTTTCAGCATCAAATTCTCCTATTGATCCGGTCGTTTATATCAACGGTCGATGCTATTCTTTAAAGGCTTTCCTGCTTTGAATACAGGTACTTTGGTTGCAGGAACCATAATAGATTCTCCTGTCTTTGGATTCTTACCCATTCTCGCTGCTCGGTCTCGTACCTCAAAAGCGCCGAAGCCGGAAATCTGCACTCTGCTGCCTGCAACTAATTCTTCCGATACGATATCGCAGAAGCAGTTTAATGCCTTACCTGCCTCTTTGCGTGTCAGACCGGTACGCCTGCCAATCTCACTAACAACTTGTTTCTTGTTCATGTCTCTTTCCTTTCTCTGTTTCCAGCATAAATATATCAGAACGATTGAACCTTCAATCCCTTTCTGCAGTTACAAAACGCTCGTCTACGCAGCGCCTTCTTCAAGACATCTGATAAGCTTCAGTCTCGCTGCTGTTTGAGTCTTCTCAGCCGTCTCGTCGACAAGATATGCGAGCGCATCATTCCATTCACGTAATGATGCATTCATAGCCGGAATCGACTTATCGATCAAACTGGCAACACGCTTCCTGGAAAAAGCTCTCAGAAATCGCAGGTCTGATAAATATTCACAGTGCATCTCACATGCGATCACCTCAAGCAGAGGTCTGTCCATCACATAGTTCATTTCCCTTTCCTCCTTGTACGACATATTCATTTTTACTCATTCTGCCCGGGCGCACCTGACTGTGACCCTATGCGCTCCACCGAGCGTACATGTGTACAAGGTCAGTTCCCAAGGGCTGTTTTTCATCTCTTCTACCTGAGTTGGTTCAAGAACTTCGATTTCCTTTACACAGTAGTTCCATTCGATTCCGTTTGCATCGCTGAATATTACTGCATCACCAATGGAAAGATTCTGCAGCCTTCCGAAATGACTGCTGTAATTATGTCCGGCGATCACCAAGTCCCCCGAATAGGTAGAACCGTATTGTCTGCATGGTGCTATTTTTAATTTTGGATAGTCCCACTCCGACATGATGGGCAGTTCAAGCTCTAATACCGGAATAGAGAGGTAACCGATATACTCATATCCATCGATCTCTACTACCGGCATCTCATTTTGCTCCTCAGGATTCTGCATGTCCTGTTCGTTCGAAGCATTCAGCACCTCATTCGATTCATCATCCCGGGCTTCGCCAATTTCCTGCTGCATCGTTCTTAAAACACCGCCTGCAGATTTCCTTGCTTTTCCGCTTTCGAACAGGTTGAAAAAAAACAATCCCGCTGCCGCTGCGATCAATACAAGACCAATCTCAATGCAAAGGAGACCGGTATTACTCTTCATCCTTTTTCCTCTTTGACAACATAAGTCCCATACCCACTGTAAGGAACACCATACCCGAACATGCCAGTAACGGGATGGGCCAGACAAGCTGACCTGTCCTGATCAGGGTGGTTGAATTTGTGACAGTAATCAGATTGCCGGTGCGGCTGTAGTAGGGAGAATAGCCCTTGGGCACCGCACTTTCCTTTACGTCCCACTTGCTGTCGGGTGAAAGGTCATGCCAGGTATACATCCAATTGTTATCCTCAGACAAGGTCACCGTTTCTCCTGCACGTCCGTTTTTATACAGACATACCGTTACTGAGGTCGGTCGGTTCAGGCCATTGTCATCCCACACCTTCCTGACCGTCAGATTCACCGGATACTTCGGTACATCGGAAGTCGCCGTGTTCGTAATGGTGACGACCCTGTCCCCGGTCGAATAGGATACTTCAAAACCCTTCGGCACGTCTTTCTCAACAACACTCCACTGGTAATCATAATCGAGATCATACCAGGTATATTCCCAGTCGTTTTCGTTGCTCAATGTCGCTGTATGATCATATTCGCCATTTTTAAGCAGCCGCACCTCAACCTTCTCAGGAATATTATTTCCTGCCCCGGCCCAGACTTTTCTGACTGTCAGACGTCTGTCAAGGGGTCCGGGAGGGAGTGGCTTCGCTTCTACCTTCGGTCCCGCATCAATGTCATAGATCCAGGCCGTGCCCTTGGAATTTGTCATCGGTACGGATACCAGAAACGGAGTCACAGGGTAGTACCCTTTAACAGTGCCATTCTCGACAGCCAGATAAAGTCCGAGCTCGAGATCCGAAAACGTCAGTTTGCTTCCATCTGTTCTCTGAGTTATACCGATCACATCATTCTCTTTTGCATAATATGCAAGGTGCGGCGCCACATCGCCGGTGAAGATCTCATCAACGTTCACCCAGCATCCTGCAAAATCAGGTGTATATGAATAAGAGAGCACCGCATCGTCTTTGATGTCAGCGACACGATACAATGTGAAAGCTATTCCGCTCAGCGTTTCACCCTCCTCCATATCCTTCAGTTCAATCGTAATCGATCCCTTTTGGTCAAAATCGATGGTCGGCTGCGCCGCAGTTACGGGCAACGCCGTAGTCAAAAATAATGCAGATCCCAATATTGCACATAAGATCCTTCCGTATTTTTTCATTCCTCATCCTCCGGTTTCCTGAGTTTCCTCATTTCCTGCACGTACTGTTTGATTATGTCTGCCGTACAGTATTCTGCTGCCTTATCAATAACAACACGGAGAAATCCACGATCCCTTTTCGGCGGATCATGGGTCTCTCCCTATTGTTATCAGCCCCTTCTCCGGGCGGGCGGCAGATGCCACCCGTCCTCCAAAGAAAGGTCAATCAAAAATTCATTATGTTATCTGAAAATTACTTTTCAAATGCTGACATCTTTTTTCTGCTTACCAACAGCACAGCTGCCACAACCATCAGCATTCCACCGATAGCATAGAAAATGGTGGTACCCATGCCGCCGGTGCTGGGAAGTTCAACGCCGGTATGGTTCTCAATACCTACACCGAAAACAGGAGCCACCTGAGTTGAATAGGTCTTGATCTCGCCATACTCTGTGGTTTCTGTTTTGTCGACGAGCTTGCCGTCTACATCATAGTAATAGGTGATGATAGTGGTATTTGTATAGGATTCGGCAAGAGCAGCCTCAACACTGAAGGAATCTGTGAGCAGATTGTATCCCGCAGGTGCCTTTACCTCAGTAAAAGTATAAGTACCTGCCTTTACACCCTTGATCACGATCTGACCGTTTGCATCGGTCACAACGATCTGGGTCGCATTATCAGCGTCTTCTGAGCAGAGGGAATAAACACCTGCACTGTTCTCTACGACATAAATATCCGCAACAGAGAACTCTGCTCCGTTCAGAGGATTCTGTTCTCCGTCAACCTTCTGAATACCGAGAGCATATACATAGGTGACGGTTGTCTTCTCCTTTTCCTCGTCATAAGGCACATTGGGAGTTGTAGGAGGTACGTCTCCGGTCTTATTGGTGCTGTAAGTGAAGTTAGCGGTATTGAGGTTGCCGTCACAACCGATAATTACAGCCCTGCCGTCCTCATGCAGAGTTGCGGAATACTGCACATGAATCTCTGAATTTGCAGGATAGATAGACTCGATTGCAGAGACCTTGTTATCTGTACCAATAGTGAGTTCAGCCCACTTAATAGTGATCTCAAAGGAACGGCCGGTCTGAGAAACCAGGTAATCATCTCCCTTGGTCAGGGTCTGTCCGTTCACGGTAACAACAGGATCGAAGGCTGCGGGAGTCTGATCGTTAAGGTCGTAATCAAAACCGGCGTCAATGGTATCCTTGATGTAATAGTAGGAGATCTGATCTTCTCCTACGTAGTTGGTTGCATTGACACCGATATCAAAGGTAACGCTGTCACCATAACTAGCGGAGTTGACTGTCTTCTTCTCACCATTTTCGATGATGACCTTACCGGGATTGGGGTCGGTTCCCTCAGGAGGATTGTCGGGAGTATTATCCCAGCTGGGGCCCTGGTTCTTATCGATTACTGTAACAGTAGGATGATTGGTGTTAATGGTTACCAATGAACCTAAAGTGCTGGTGATCAGGTAATAACCGTAAGTAACCGGAAGTGATAATGATGAGGAATCTGCAATAACTTGTGCTTCGGGATCGGCACCGGTAATATCACAGGTCCATGATTCGGTAAGCTCATCGTAGAAGAAGTGATCCTTGAAAAGCTTCAGTACGTTCTCAGCAGATGCGTTTGCAGCCTGCTCTACGCTGTAAACGGTTGCTCCGGTAGCAGACCTGCCGCTGGTCTCTCTCAGCACAAACAGATTACTGTTATTGACTGTGTCAAACCAGACGCTGTCGGAATCGATAGTGTAAGCAACTTCGCCGGATACACCGACGGTTGCATCAAGAAGTTTGTACGCACTGTATGTCTTGTCTACAGTTGCGTTCTGAATGGTGATCTCACCCGGAGTAGTATTGCCTGTAGCGTATGCTGAAACAGATCCAAGTGAGAAGACCATTACAAGTGTAAGAATTGCTGCAAGTAATTTTTTGGTCGTTTTCATTGATGTTTTCCTTTCATAAATGTTCTATTTGTTGTTTGGGATATCTGACGGCGCAAGTTAAAGATTGCCGCGAAATATATCTTTTTTCTCCCTGACCTCCTTTCCTACTTAACGCCGCAGAATCCTTATGTTTAAGGAATCCATTCCTGGTTTTCCTGTTAACACCTTTTTTATTTTTTTCGATATTTGATAAGCGTTATTATCAACGCCAGAAGCAGCATCGGAACAGCCAGAACAGAAGCGATCAGAAGCGGTTCGATCTGTATGAGTTCAGCTGTAATACGCAATACCTCTGCATGTTCTGCTGTCTCAATACGATGTCCGCGTACCAGGAGACGGTGCGTATTGACTCCGTAAGGCGTACACGTCATCAGCGTGCAGTAATCTTTTCCCTTTTCTATCATCAACGCCTGAGTGTCAGTCGGTTCTATGATCAGGATCTGATCCACTTCATATGTCAGGATCTGGTCCAGGACGCGGATCATAAACACGTCTCCTTCTACCAGCTTGTCCAGATTGGTAAAAAGCTTGGCACTGGGCAATCCCCTATGCCCCGACAACACACAGTGAGTACTCTCCCCTCCCACAGGAAGGGAACTCCACTCCAGATGTCCGACTGCTGTTCTGAGCACAGAGTCCGATGTGCCGTGATAGATCGGCAGCGCCACCTCAATGGCAGGGATCTCCACATAACCCATAACTCCGCTTCGGTCTACCCGCAGCTGTTCTTCGTACAACTGCTTTTCTTCATCGTTCAGTTGAAAGATATCGGTCCTGCTTAAGATCTTCTCGTTGAATTTCTCAGCGTCCTGCAGCATCTCCTCGATCTGCGTATGATCGGCCGAGTCAACAACTTCCGCGTAAGAATTCATTGCCTTCGAGGAATGCAGTGAATTCACATAATCAGACATCGCAGGGTACATGAGGATCGTCAGGCCTGTCAGAAAGATCACAACAAGCAATATCGTTGTCAGGCGACTCTTGTTCTTCATTCCTTGTATTCTCTCTTCTCATGCCCGACCCGGTAAGCCTCCGCCTCCGGGCCGGACCGTTTTTAGTTAATCCATGAGGGCTTCGCGTTTCCGCAGGAGCACAATTGCTGCAAGAGCAATGATCGATCCGCCAAGATAGAAGGGAACCGTTCCGACACCGCCTGTATGAGGCAGCTCATATCCTACCAGATTGATAACGGTCAACTCCTCGTTCTTGTTCAGCACAAACTCATAGTAATCCGTATTAGAGACAGGTACTCCGTCCCTGACGATCTTCTGTGTATAGCCGTCGTGCTCAGTTTCACTCACAAGCGCTGTCGCTCCGGGCTGAAGCAGAACCTCAACGCTTTCTCCGTCTGCCAGTTCAAAATGAGCAGCACCATTATCATCAAGGGTGTATCCGCTGCCTGCAGCAGGAGGAATGATCAAACCATTTGTCGCAGATACCTCGAACGGGAACGCTTCCTCTGTTACAGAGCCGGACACCTGCTTGGTAATTGTTAACTTCACGGCGTGAATCTGGATGACGGGCTTATCAAAGTCTTCTGCTGCACTTTCGCCTCCTGTTTTCCAGCTTGCAAACGCTGTACCGTTTGAGAAGAATCCTTCCTTTCCGGATGATGTTTCATTGTCCTGATAGTCAGTATCCATATCACCCACAGCGTTATATCCGTTTAGGCTATACTCGCTATAAGCCTCTATGGTCGGACGGATATTGAATGCAGCAATACATTCAAAATCTTCGCCTATTGTGAAATCCGGCTTGAAAGCAACTGTTAAACAACCGTTACCATCGATCGGTGTGATGCTCGTATCAAGGTAATTCTCTCCGTCCGCAGTAAATACACCATTTTCGTAAAGGACCAAATTCTCTTCGCCATATTTCATCGTGATGGTCAGGTTCGGATCGTCAGCAGGTTCCGCATAAGCACTCAGATCATCCGTCATCTGTACGTTGCCGAATGTTATGATCTTTCTCAAGGCTGCTTCAAGGTCTGAGGCGGTGGAACATTGATAAAAGCAATTCTCTCCGGACATATATTTCAGGACCTCATCCGCAGTTCGATTGTCTGCATATACCACAGCTGTTGAATCGGAATATCCGATCGTATACGTCTTCACATCGGGATTTTGCGTCTGAAAATCGTAGAAAGCGTATTGGCACTGGTACATAATGTCATAACTGTCGCCATAATAAGAAATATTGTTCTCAATCCATGAGAGACGCTGCTCATTATCCCAAGTCCTCCAGCTGTTGTTGTACCAGTCCGTGAAAACAGCTTCGTCGATCTCGCCATCAGGGAATTCAGATATTCCGGGGATATTCAGATCCGCAGTCAGCAAATCGAACATCACGGGATATCCTGCCCCGTCACCACCATACCATCGCAATATCGGCGTAGCATTTCCCTCATCATCGATGAGGCCATTTTCAAAAAAGACTCTTCTCGATACACCCTGAATATGAGGGTCAATTTCATAATTGCAATATGTCAGGAATAGGTTAAGCCTGGGAACAATATTTGCGTAACCGCTGCTGCCGGTTCCGATGGCATTTCCTTCTGCAAAAGAATGATGCATCTGGTTATCGGCATATGCAACTGTCGGCTGACCATCACTCAGAAATACCATGATTTTTTTGTTTGTGCTTGTTTTCTTTTCAGCCCAAACATTGTTGGCAATATCAAGTGCTGCTGTATAGTTCGTTGCTCCTTCCGGAGTATCCAAGGAAACTGTGTTACCTGTTTCGCCCCAGTGACGTATGTACCTGTTATCGCTGCAGTCTGTACCAAATGTCAGAATCGCGAGGTCATTCTTGCTATTTAACTCCAGGAATTCCTTGATGAGACCATTTCCATTGTCACTGCCGTTCAACAAGGATATAACATGATCCTGTCGTGATAATTCTCCTTCTGCAGGTATCGTGTCAGACAATGTATTACTCATACTTCCGGATTGATCGAGGACAAATAAAAGATCGACAGGTTCTTCGTCTGATTCCATGGTCAGATACAACCGATACAGATCTTCTGCATAAATCCCGCCGTCCTGATTATCTTTGAGATAATCGATCTGCTTACTAAGCGTTACTTCACGCGACAATTCCGGATAAAAAACGTCCGGAGGCGGTGTTGGAGTAATATGCTCCTGTTCCACATTTGTTACGATCAGGCAAAAGACTGCATCATCGGTTTGCTCCACGCTGCAATTGGAAGCAAAGTCTTCCCCTTCGAGAAGCGACAGCGTGTTTTCCCCACTCACTTCCTGTACGGAAAGTGCAATCGGCTTTTCTTCCCTGATATATCTGTGTGGCGCAATATTTTCGACAAGATAGAACGTCTTGCCGAGCGGTAATGCAAAATTCGGTGTCAGACCATCCGCTCCGGTCTTTATAGTATCTTTTTTTATGCCATAAAGAGTTGTTGTACCGGGAACCGGTACCGCATCTTCATCAGTCGAATCTGCCGCCTCAAAAACTGTGAATGATGCACCTGCCAATAATTTTGCAGGGTCTGTGGAATCTGTCTTCTTTACCAAAACATTGACGCTTCTGAGAACACCAATGACGCTTGGAATCGTAAAATTCACAGACTTGTTCGTTCCGCTGCTCAGCATATAATCCAGAGTTGTAGTTTTATTGGTCGGATAGATTGCATCTGTCGGCGGATCGTCCAACGGATCCGCACTCACAAAGGAAACGTTTTCAGTATCAAGAGACACCGCATACCGCATTTCAAGAACATCGGTATAATAAAGCGTCTGTTTTCCGTTTAACATCACAGGAACAACGTTGTCCACGTATGTTACATCTGAATAATAACCATGAGTTCCCAGTACTAATCCCTCTTCTGTGTGTGTGCTGTAATATGGCCATTCAGGATAATCTGCCGTAGGCAGGGTCCAGGTCAGCACCTGCTGATTGTTATCACTCGGTGCTTCGTAACTGCCGCCGTCATAGGTAATCATTCCTTCATAGTTGATCAGGTCTCCCATAGGGTCAGTCACAGTCTTCGGATATACGGGTTCTTCAGCAAACGTGAAGTTTCTTTTCAACTCCGAGATGTCAACTGTTAAACCATTTTGAGGATTTCTGATCAATGCCGGCCAGTCAATATGTGTCTTCAGTCCGTTATAGCTGAATTTTTCACTGCTGAAACAGTAAGAACCATTTTTAACGCC
>JAZULD010000201.1:0-14986 GCA_045643625.1 Acetatifactor sp.
CCTCATCTTTCATAGGATACTCGTAGGGCACCACAATGTCGAAGATCAGATTGGTGTGGGTGGGACCTTTGACAACACGAAAATCGTGCATGGTGACTTCGGGAGCAGTAGAAACGAGAAGAGCGTGGACTTTTTCTTTTAGGAACATTGTCTCCTCGTCCTCGGTGGATACGGGATCCATGTGAATGACAGCGCTGCAGTTTAAGCGGCTGCTTAATTCATGTTCGATGGTGTCGATCAGGTCATGCATCTCAAGCACATCGCCCTCGGCGGGAACCTCGGCGTGCAGGGAGATGATCACTCGGCCGGGACCGTAGTTATGAACGATCATGTCGTGGATTCCAAGGACGCCTTCTTTGGAGAGGACGATCTGCTGAACATCCTTTACAAAGGCGGGATCGGGAGCCTGACCAAGCAGGGGATCGATGGTGTCCTTAGCTGCGCAGATACCTGCGTAGGAGACCAGAAGACCTACCATGACACCGCACCAGCCGTCAATATGCAGACCCGAAAAATGGGACACAAGGGTGGCGATCAGTACCACGGAAGTTGCAAAAACATCGCTGATACTGTCGGTTGCGGTAGCCTTCATCGCTGCGGAGTCGATTTTTTTACCGATATTTCTGTTGTAGAAGCTCATGTACAGCTTCACCAGGATGGAGATGACCAGGATCACGATGATGAGAGGAGAGAAGTTCAGTTCCACCGGATGAAGGATCTTGTCGACGGAGGATTTTACCAGCTCTACGCCCATCAGGAGGATCAGGAAGGCCACGATCAGGCCGGAGATGTATTCCAGTCTGCCATGTCCGAAAGGATGGTCGGAATCGGGCTTCTGGCGGCCCAGTTTAAAGCCGATCAGGGTGATCAGGGATGAGCCCGCATCGGACAGGTTGTTGAACGCATCCGCTGTGATGGAGATGGAGCAGGCCAGCAGGCCTGCCAGCAATTTGCCCAGGAACAGCAGAATATTCAGGGAAATGCCGAGAACGCTGCAGAGAACTCCGTATGCGTGACGTACATCCTGACTGTGGATATCGGTTGGATCTTTGATAAAAATTTTCGTAAGCAGGGTGATCATTTTGGCACCTCGATTCGGAAAATACTTTAAAAGGCCCTTGCGTACTGCAAGGGCCCTTTTGACGTTTCTTGTAAAGAAGAGACTTTACAGCGTCTGCTTCTTTCGATCGAAATTAAGGAAGTACGGGGGTCCAGTACTGCTGATGATAAATATCGGTAAAGCGGTAGAGAACCTTGACCTTGCCATCACCTACCTTGGTGTTGGAGATCTTCATGTTGTCGGAGTAGGTCATTCTCTCTCCGAGAAGATAGCTGTCAAGGTAAGTGCCGTCGTAGGAGTAGAAGTCGCAGATGAAGTCGATGGTGTCGCCGATCTGCAGAGCCTCGTAACTCTTAGCGACGGTCTCGGTCTCATTTTCGGTGTATACGCTTCTTGCGCCTGCAATATAGCCGTAGGGATGTTCATTGTCAAAAACAAGGATCAGCTCGGCACGCTCGTCGTTTAAGTATACGGGAACGCGGCCGGTGATGGTGTACTCGTCACCGATCTCAACGGTGTCGAGATAGTAGTAAGCAACGGGCTGGTCGTTGATGGAGAGCCAGGTCTTATCGGTCTCGCCGATCAGAGCACCGTCCTCATCGAAGTCGAAGAGGTTGTCGAGACCAAGATCCACATAGCCTTCTCCGTCATCGTAGAACATATTCATCTCGATGCTGTGAACCAGGCTCCACTGATCTTCGGTAAGGGAGATCACGTTGTTGCGGCCCTTCTTTTCCCAGACAAGAGCGGAGGAGTCGAAGAGATTGTCCTCAAGGTAGGATGCGATCTCGTCCTCGGTGATGTCAGCGTCGGAGAGGAACTTGTTGTTGCCGGAGGTAAGTCCGCTTACATTCATGCTGCCACCAAGGAAGCTGCCGAGCATCTGAGCCAGCATGTCGCCGCCGAGGGAGGAGGAAGAAGAGGGAGCGGATACGGCACCGCCGCCAAGCATATCAAAGAGGGAAGGAAGAGGAGACATGGTGCCGCCGGATACGGACTGACCGCTTACCTCTAACTTCGCAAAATTACGGATACATGCAGTGTACTCGTTGTCCATGCCGATCTCGCTGTAGATGCGGCTTGCCTTATCAACATTGCTTGCCTTTCTGTAAGGGAAGAAAATGGAGATACCGTAGGAGTTGCTCATATTGGAGGAGGTGCGGTTGTACTTGACACATCCTGTGAGCGCGTTGGCAAGATCGCGGGCTTCGGCTGTACCGATGTTGCGTGCAAAATGTACCAGATCGATCTGGTCGATGGAGTTGCTCTGTGCAAACTCTCTGGTCTGTACGCGGGCGTCGGATACCTTCTTATAATCATCGCTTCTGATCATATCGCTGGTAGACTTGGAGAAAGCGGAGAGCTTGTCGGGAACAGTGTTCACGAGCTCAGCCAGGTCTACGATGGAGAGGGTGGTCTTCTGACCCTGGCAGGTCTTTGCGCAGACATCTACGAAATCATCGATGATGCGCTTGCCTAAACGTACGGTCTCGATAGAGGTATTGTTGGAGTAGTCGGTGAGCCAGTTGGTGTAGTACCAGCCTACGCCGGGCTCGGTCTCTTCACTTGCGATCATGTAGTCGGCATAATCGTTCAGCATGAGAGCGTTCTCCATGGTTGCCATCAGACATGCGTCAAAGCCGATAAAATCGAACTTCATACCTGCATTCTTCAGTGCGGTATTGATGCCGGAGAGGGTCATGGAACCGGAGCTCTTGTACTTTTCATCGTAGCCGTAGCCGCTGATGGATCCTCCGCCGTGATCCCAGAAGATGAGGGAGTTGCGGTTGGCGGGGAAGTTCTTGCTGCAGTACTTGATGAAATCAGTCAGGGTGGCAGGATCGGTCATTGCCTTGCGGCCGTCGTTGTCCACCAGGCGGATCATCTTGCCGCCGCTGATCTGATAGATCTGGTTGGTATCGCTGGATACTACGGTGTTGCGCCACTTCTGGCAGCCGCCGGTGTATACGATCAGGTTGATGTTGCCTGAAACGGTAGCGTTCAGCATCTCCTGCAGATCGTTGGTTGCCATACCGCCGTTGGACTCAAGGTCGGTACCGCACATGTAGACCATGATGGTTGCGGTGTCCTTGCCGTTGCCCTTGATGGTGGTGTACTTCGCACGGGAACCGCTTGCAACGGTGTTGTCAACGGTGCTTGTGCTGGTGCTCACCTGAGAGGTCTGGGTCTGGGAAGGTGTGCCGTAGTTAAATAAGGGGCTGCTGTTTTGCTGCTGCTGGCTCTCGTAGGGAGTGGTGCTCTGGCCGCCGCCGAGCATGCTCATTCCGCCGCCACCGCCGAGGAGCAGTACTGCGAGTCCGATAATGATAGTGAGCAGGCTGGGACCGCCGCTGCGCTTCTGGCCCGAACCTGAGCCTGCGCCTGTGCCGCCGATCTGCTGAGGTGAGGAGCCGCCGACGGGGCCGGTACCGAGACCGGAACCTCTTCTGTGGACGCCCGCACCGCCGCCTGTCACGTGTTTTTCACGACTTCTGGGTCTGTTATCCATTTTTTGTAGATCTCCTTTGCGTATCCGATGGGACAGGCCTTCTTCATAATATATGCATGATGCGCATGCAGCTGAAAATGACCCGACCGATCTTCAAAATATTCGCGTATATTTTATCATAAAAAAGCGCCTGCAACAATCGAAACTTGCACTTGCACACGATTTATTTTCCGTGTATAATCTCCTATGAAATGCGGTTTTACGCTGTTTTTTGTAATGTAACCTGAATTTTTATAAAGCACCGGGGGCGTACGTGAGAGTCGTAACACACCTCGGGAATGGAGGAAAAATGAGTAAGAAACCGGTAGTATTAATGATCCTCGACGGATATGGCCTTAACAGCAAGGCAGAGTGCAATGCCGTAGCAATGGGCAAGACTCCCGTGATCGACGGTCTGATGAAGGACTATCCTTTTGTAAAGGGTAACGCAAGCGGCATGGCAGTAGGTCTTCCCGACGGCCAGATGGGCAATTCCGAGGTTGGACATCTGAACATGGGCGCAGGCCGTATCGTTTACCAGGAGCTGACCAGAATCACCAAGGAGATCCAGGACGGCACCTTTTTTGAAAATCCCGCACTGCTCGCTGCAGTAGAGAACTGCAAGAAGAACAACAGTGCACTTCACTTTATGGGTCTTCTTTCCGACGGCGGCGTACACAGCCACAACACCCACCTCTACGGTCTGCTTGAGCTGGCTAAGAGAAACGGTCTTGAGAAGGTATATGTTCACTGCTTCTTGGACGGTCGTGACACCCCTCCCGCAAGCGGCAAGGATTATGCGATCGCACTTGCAGATGAGATGAAGAAGATCGGCGTTGGTAAGATCGCATCCGTAATGGGTCGTTACTACGCTATGGACAGAGATAACAACTATGACCGCGTTAAGCTTGCTTACGATGCAATGACCAAGGGCGAGGGCCTGAAGGCAACATGCGGCATCTGCGGCATCCAGGAGTCCTACGACAGAGAAGAGACCGATGAGTTCGTTAAGCCTACCGTTGCATGCGGCGAGGGCGAGGAAGCAGCAGTGGTCGCTTACGGGGACAGGGTTGTATTCTTCAACTTCCGTCCCGACCGTGCCCGTGAGATCACCAGAGCATTCTGCGATGACGATTTCAAGGGCTTTGACAGAGGCGCACGCAAGGATATCTGCTTCGTATGCTTCTCCGATTACGATCCCACCATCCCCAACAAGCTGGTGGCATTCCACAAGGTTGGCGTTACCAACACCTTCGGTGAGTGGCTTGCAGCAAACAAGATGACCCAGGCTCGTATCGCTGAGACCGAGAAGTACGCTCACGTTACATTCTTCTTCAACGGCGGTGTTGAGACTCCCAACGAGGGCGAGGACAGAATCCTTGTTAACTCCCCCAAGGTTGCAACCTACGATCTGAAGCCCGAGATGAGCGCATACGAAGTATGTGACAAGCTCACCGAGGCAATTCGTTCCGATAAGTATGATGTGATCATCATCAACTTCGCTAATCCCGACATGGTTGGTCATACCGGCGTTCTCGAGGCAGCTATCAAGGCAGTTGAGGCTGTTGATGAGTGCGTAGGCAAGGCTGTTGAGGCAGTGAAGGAAGTAGGCGGCGTTATGTTCATCTGCGCTGACCACGGCAACGCTGAGCAGCTGGTTGATTATGAGACCGGTGCACCTTTCACCGCTCATACCACCAACGAGGTTCCCTTCATCCTTGTAAACTATGATGAAGCATATACCTTAAGAGAGGGCGGCTGCCTTGCAGATATCGTTCCCACTCTGATCGAGGTAATGGGCAAGGAGCAGCCTGTTGAGATGTCCGGCAAGAGCCTTCTCATCAAGAAGTAAATTCGTTTTTGAGTTGATTTTTACGGGAAAAGGGCAGAGTATATCTGCCCTTTCCTTAAGGAGTTAAAATGTTAGGTACTATCGTAAATACCGTGGCAGTCATCATCGGCTCGCTGATCGGTATGCTTCTGAAAAAAGGTCTCCCCGAGAAGATGGCGGACACTCTGATGAAGGGACTGGGTCTGTGCACCCTGTTTCTTGGTGTCAGCGGCTCTTTAAAGGGCGAGAATTCCCTGCTCCTCATCATCTCCATGGTCATCGGTGCGGTCATCGGTGAGCTGGTAGATCTGGAGGACAAGGTCAACCGCCTCGGTAAATGGGTGGAAGTGAAGTTCGCGGGCAAGAAGGGCACCGGAGAGAACAAGGTCTCCGTGGCAGAGGGCTTCGTTACCGCGAGTCTCTTATTCTGCGTGGGCGCACTGACCATCGTGGGTGCCCTGCAGAGCGGTCTTGTGGGCAACCATGAGATGCTCTTCAACAAGTCCATGCTGGACTTTGTTGCGGCTATTATTTTTGCATCAAGCTTAGGCATCGGCGTAATGTTTGCGGCAGCCTTCGTATTCGTATATCAGGGCGCGATCACGCTGATGGCGCAGTGGGTCGCACCGTTCCTCACAGACACCGTGATCAACGAGATGACCTGTGTGGGAAGCGTGATCATTATCGGCCTTGCACTGAATATGCTGGGTCTGACCAAACTGCGTGTCATGAACTATGTTCCGGCGATCTTTATCCCGATCATCCTGTGCATGTTCATGTAGAGATATTTCATTTTGTTTTCCAAAAAAGTGTTGAAATAGTCAGACTTGTATGATAAAATAACTATTGCTTAACATTAGGAGGTGTGAAATGGGAGCATTAAGAATCGTACTTACTTTATTATTTATATTAGATTGTATCTTACTTGTAGTGTTTGTTCTTATGCAGGAAGGTAAGGCTGCAGGACTTGGTTCTATCAGCGGCGCAGCAGAGACCTACTGGGGCAAGAACAAAGGTCGTTCTATGGAAGGCCTTCTTGTTAAGGTTACTAAGATTCTTGCAGTACTGTTCATGGTACTGGCAGCTGTGCTGAATCTCAGCGTACTGTAATCAACGAAATCCTGAAAACACTCTTGTTTGATCAAGAGTGTTTTTTTGTGCCCTGAAAAAGGGTTATTTTGTAAAGATAGGAGAATGAATGGAAGAAAAAGAACTTGTGGAAGACGTTCGCACCAAGCGTAAGGACACAGTTTACAGACTGATGTGCGACGATATCTACGTACCCATGAAGGAGAAGGAACTTGCAAGCTTTCTGCAGGTAGCCCCCTCCGACAGGGAAGCCTTTCGTGAGATCCTGAATGAACTATTAAAGGAGGGCAGGATCACCGTCACAGAGAGAGGCAAATATAAAAAGGCCGAGGGAGACATCCTGGTCGGCACTTATATCAGCAATGCCAAGGGCTTCGGTTTTGTCGAAGTGGAGGGAATGGAGGAGGATTTCTTCATCGCCGAGGACAGAAACGGCGGTGCGTTCCATAAGGACACCGTCCAGATCGCTGTGCTTCCCGGCAAAGCTGACGGCAAGAGAAGAGAAGGCAAGGTCATCAATATCTTAAACCGCGGCATGAACACCGTGGTAGGCACTTTCGAGAAGGCCAAGGGCAGATACGGCTTCGTGATCCCCGATAACGGCAAGCTTCCCGCGGATATTTTTGTCCCAATCGAGGAGAGCATGGGTGCCGTGACCGGACATAAGGTGGTCTGCACCATCACGGACTACGGTACTCCCGCCAAGAGCCCCGAGGGCAGGATCACTGAGATCCTGGGACATGTGAACGATCCCGGCGTGGATATTCTCTCCGTGGTTTACGCCTACGAACTGCCCGTGGAATTCAGCGAGAAGCAGCTGAATCAGGCGATGCGCGTGGCCAATGACGTGTCCGATGCGGATCGCGCAGGCAGAAGAGATCTCCGTGATGTCACCATGGTGACCATTGACGGTGAGGATGCCAAGGACCTTGACGATGCAGTCAGCGTGACTTACGAGAACGGACTGTACCGGCTCGGCGTACATATTGCTGACGTGACCAATTATGTGCAGGAGAATTCCGCTCTGGACCGCGAGGCATTGAAGCGCGGCACCAGCGTGTACCTGACGGACCGCGTGATCCCCATGCTGCCACATGCCCTTTCAAACGGAATCTGTTCTCTGAACGAGGGCGTTGACAGGCTGGCTCTTTCCTGCCTGATGACCATTGATGAGCAGGGCGAGATCGTGGATTACGAGATCTGTGAGACTGTGATCAATGTCAACAAGCGCATGAGCTATACCCAGGTGAAGCGACTGCTCACCGAGGATGATATTTTTGAAAAAGAAGAAAGCTACAGAGTCTATGAGGACCTGCTCCCCATGTTCAAGGAGATGGAGCAGCTGGCCGAGCTTCTCCGCAAGAAGAGAAGAAAGCGCGGTTCCATTGACTTTGATTTCCCCGAGTGTAAGATCGTTCTGGACAAGGACGGACATCCTCTGGAGATCAAGCCCTACGAGAGAAATGTGGCAACGAAGCTGATCGAGGACTTCATGCTGGCGGCCAACGAGACCGTTGCGCAGCATTTTTACTGGCTGGAGATTCCTTTTTTATACCGTGTTCACGCGACTCCCGATCCCGACAGGATCAGCAAGCTGGGCGCATTCTTACGCAACTACGGCTATTATATGAAGACCTTAAGCAAGGCCGGCTCCAAGATCGGCGGCGAGGAACTTCATCCCAAGGAGATCCAGAAACTGCTCGATAAGATCGCGGGTACTCCCGAGGAGGCAATGATCAGCCGTATGACCCTGCGAAGCATGAAGCAGGCAAAGTACAGCGTGGAGAACAGCGGACACTTCGGTCTGGCATGCCAGTACTACAGCCATTTTACCTCACCCATCAGACGTTACCCCGATCTGCAGATCCATCGAATCATCAAGGAGCAGCTCAGAGGCAGACTGAATGAGGAGAGAATTGCCCATTACAGGGATATTCTTGCAGGTGTAGCCACCAAGACATCGCAGCTGGAGCGCCGCGCCGAGGAAGCGGAGCGTGAGACCGACAAGATGAAGAAGGTGGAGTACATGGAGAGCCACATCGGCGAGATCTACGACGGTGTTATCTCCGGTGTCACCGGCTGGGGCATGTATGTAGAACTTGAGAACACCGTTGAGGGACTGGTGCATATCAGCCGCCTGAACGATGACTACTATATCTATGACGAGAGGCGAAACGTTCTTCGCGGCGAAGCGACCGGCAGGGAGTACACCCTGGGAATGCCCGTGACCGTGAAGGTGACAGGATGCGACCGCCTCAGTAAGAGCATTGATTTTGTCCTGTTGAAGGAGGAAGGCTGATGGCCAAAAAAGAAACACAGAAACTGGTGGCCAACAATAAGAAGGCTTACCATGATTATTTTATCGAGGAGACCTACGAGGCCGGCATTGCACTGCACGGCACCGAGGTCAAGTCCATGCGCATGGGCAAGTGCAGCATTAAGGAGAGTTTCATCCGCATCGAGAACGATGAAGTCTTCGTGTACGGCATGCACGTAAGTCCTTATGAGAAGGGTAATATCTTCAACAAGGATCCCCTGCGCGTGAAAAAGCTCCTCATGCATAAATACGAGATCCGCAAGCTCCAGGTGAAGATCAAGGAAAAGGGCTTCACTCTGGTGCCTCTCCAGGTATACTTCAAGGAGGGCAAGGTAAAGGTGGAGATCGGTCTTGCACGAGGCAAAAAGCTTTATGACAAGCGCGAGGATATCGCCAAGAAAGACCAGAGAAGAGAGGCCGAGAAGGAATTCAAGGTGAAGAATCTCTACTAACAAATTGTCCGATATTTGACTTTTACGGAAGTCAGAGTTATAATACATCGGTAATGACCTTTACCCTTGGGTAAAGACAAGGGGTAGTAAAGGTTTCGACAGGGGTTTTGCAACCGGAGAAGCTATCCGCATGCAATGCGTTAAATGGCAAAACTAAACTAAACGCTGACAATAATCAGTTTGCACTTGCTGCCTAATCCGCAGCAGTGACGTCGCCCCAGGGCGGCTTGTCCGTTCCTTTGCACTCACACTTAGGAGTACGGGCATCATGATTGTGAGAAACGACACGGCTTAAGCTTTGCGGCCGCGGGCGTAAAATGAAGCTACCAAGACCTGAAGGGTGTTAGTCCCCGTCAGGGGGCGGGAATGATAAATGACTGACTATGATAGTAGAAGGACGGTGAATAGGCTTTTGGACACGGGTTCGACTCCCGTCTACTCCATTCTTTGTGCTAAGGAGGGGCCCGCTTGCGGGAGGATGCCTTAGTGCCGTAAGCTGCGAATGCGGCTTACCTACGCAGACGCCGCGAACGAAGTTCGCATTGAATGCGTCTGCTCCTTGTACATTTTGATCCGTTTTGTAAAAATTTTGATTGAACTTTTATATTGAGTATGATATAAGTAGTTAAACGGACGAGGGAGTTCACATATGTGAGCTCCTTATTTTTTTTGAGAACGATGGCGTTCAGCGATAGCTGGGCGCTATTTTTTTACAGAGAGGAGTGTGTCTATGCAGCATCTGGAGTTATTGGAACATACGGATACGGTCAATGAATTGTTGGCACGTTACGGTGTAAAATTCGGCATTTACAAAAACAACACCTTTAAGGAACAACTCTTTCCTTTTGATGCCATTCCCCGCATTATCGAAGCTGATGAGTATGCTTATTTGGAGAAGGGTCTTAAGCAGCGTGTGGTTGCGCTGAACCTGTTTCTGAAGGATATTTATTCCAAAAAGCAGATCGTTAAGGACGGAGTCATTCCGGAAGACTTTATCTTTGCCTCCAGCGGTTATATGGCAGAATGTGAGGGTGTAACACCTCCGAAGGATATTTATTCCCACATTTCCGGCATTGATCTTGTCAAGGGCAAGGATAACGTCTGGTATATCTTAGAGGACAATCTTCGTGTTCCCTCCGGCGCGTCCTATCCCATGATCGCCAGAGAACTTTGCAGACGTTCCTCACCGGAGACTTTTACAGACCTTAAGATCGAGGATAACAGAAACTATGCGAAGCTCTTAAGAAGGACACTGGATAATGTCAATGTGGAAGGTGAGACCGTCATTCTTACCCCCGGCCGCTATAATGCTGCTTATTTCGAACACAGTTATCTTGCGGAGCAGACAGGCGCGCTTCTGGTAAACGGTTCGGAACTTACCGTGAAGGATGACAAGCTCTATTTCAGGACTGCTGCCGGCAAGCTTGAGAGAGTAGGCGCGGTCTACCGCAGAATTTCCGATGAATATCTGGATCCCATGAACTTCAACCCGGAATCCCTGATCGGTATTCCCCACATTTACGATGTTTTCAAGAAGGGAAACGTGGCGCTTTTAAATGCACCCGGCAACGGTGTGGCAGATGATAAAGGCATCTACTATTTTGTTCCAAAGATGATCAAATATTATCTGGGTGAGGAGCCGATCCTTTCAAATGCACCTACATACCTGCCCTTTTATCAGGAAGATTACAGTTATGTGCTTGAGCATTTTGATGATCTGGTGTTGAAGGATGTTGCGGAAGCGGGCGGCTACGGTGTTGTATTCGGAAATACCATGACAAAAGAGCAGAAGGAGAATTTCCTGGCACTGCTTGCGGCCGAGCCCAGAAGATTCATCGCACAGGAAGTCATCGATTTCCAGGATCTGGACATTCTTGAGAATGGCAAGCAAATTCCCAGAAAGGCAGACCTTCGCGCATTTGTGCTGATGGCCGATGAGCCTCTGGTCTGGAAAAGCGGACTTACCAGATTTTCCAGGAACCCCGATTCCTTTATCGTTAACTCATCTCAGGGAGGAGGATTTAAAGACACATGGGTATTATCTCAGTAGAACAGGCAGACAGACTCTATTGGCTCGGCAGATACACGGAGCGCGTTTATACAACACTCAGAATGTTCTCGGTCAGCTTTGACAGCCTGATCGACGGTATTGCCGACAGCTATGTGGATTTCTGTAAAAACATCGACATTCCCAACGTATATGCCAACAAGGCGGATTTTGTGCGCAGATATCCTTTTGACGAGACCCTGCCCGATTCCATTATCAGCAATTTAAACAGGGCATATGACAATGCGATCGTTCTCAGGGAGAGCATCGGTTCCGAATGTCTGGCATACATTCAGCTTGCAATCTATGATATGAACAAGGCTGCTGTCAGCAAATCACCGCTTATCGAGCTCCAGAAGGTCAACGACAATCTGCTGGCATTCTACGGAATTGCCGACGATCAGATCGACAGCGAGAATATCCGCAATATTATCAAGGCAGGCAAGCGCATCGAGCGAATCGACATGTATGCAAGACTTGGCGTGAGCAGAAAAGGACTCATCAGGGAGATCAACAGAATGATTCCCCGCGTTGAGAGAAGCGGCCTTGAGTACGATGCAGAGAAGTTATACGGTCTTCGCACTCTGGTTGAGGCAGAATCGATAGATTATTACAAAATCGTTGATGAGGTTGAATCGATTTTCTGATATATTAAAGGGTGAAGGAGGCATCGATCATGAAGAAGCTTCATTTTACTTACGATATGCAGATCGATTACTCTATGGTAGTCACGGATTGTCACTTTACCATCAAATGCATTCCCGTGGATACCCATAGACAAAAGATTAAAAACTACACAATCGAAATGTATCCCGACTCTGCCTTTCAGTGGGGCAGGGATGGTTTTGGCAATACCCAGATCTGGGGCGTGAATGAGGATGAACATGTTAGCTTCCGTTTCAGGATCTTTGGAGATGTGTTGGCCGCTTCTGCAGAGTATGAATGCGCGGCGGATGATGACCTTACAATGGTCTACGGACATCCTCACGGGCTAAACAGAGCCGGCGATACGATAAAGCTTTTTTATAAAGAGCATTTTGAAAAAACAGATGCAAGTACATATGACAGAGTCGCAGAGATCATGGGCGTTCTCCATGAGCATTTCACCTACAAAAAGGGTGTAACAGGCGTTAATACGCCTGCGGAGCAGGCTTTTATGGGTGGATGCGGCGTGTGCCAGGATTATGCGCATATTATGATTTCACTGCTTCATCTATCCGGAATTCCGGCCAGGTATGTCACCGGTTTTATTATCGGTGAGGGCGCAAGCCATGCCTGGGTGGAGTTTATTGCGGATGGCAGATGGATCGGCGCGGATCCGACGCACAACAGGTTTGTGGATGAGGATTACATCAAGCTCGGCCACGGCAGGGACGCGAAGGATTGCCTGATCAACAAGGGTATCATGCACGGCGGAGGAACGCATACCCAGACTGTCAGTGTCAGTGTACAGGATTGCGGAAAGGTTGACTGACATGATAAAAACAGTGGCATCGGTGGGGCTTCCCGTCGATGAGACATTGACGATCAAGAAAAGAAGGATACAGCCTTCAAAAAAGACTAAGGGAATGAAGCGGATCAGTATTGTGACCGGTATTCACGGCGATGAGCTGGAGGGTCAGTATGTCTGCTTCGAAGTAGCAAGACGTGTTGAGGAAGCCTTTGAGCATTTAAAGGGCATTGTAGACATTTATCCTGCCATAAATCCTCTGGGAATCGATTCGATCACCAGAGGCATTCCTGCGTTTGACCTCGATATGAATCGTCTTTTTCCGGGCAATATCGATGGCAATATGACGGAGTATCTCGCTGCGGAGATCGTGAAGGATGTGGCGGGCTCCGATCTTGTTATTGATATTCATGCAAGCAATATCTATCTGACCGAGATTCCCCAGATTCGAATCAACGAATTGCATGAGGACACTTTGGTACCCTTTGCCAAGGAGTCCAATGTGGATTTTGTCTGGATCCACGGCGCGAGCACGGTTCTGGAATCTACCTTTGCCTACAGCCTAAATAATATCGGAACACCCTGCCTTGTGGTGGAAATGGGTGTGGGCATGCGTATCACCAAAGAATACGGTGACCAGCTTGCCGATGGTATCATGCATCTGATGGAGGTGCTGGGAATCTGGGATGGCGAGACCAAAGAGCCCAGAAAGCCCATTATTTCAAAGAATCCCGATGATGTGAGCTATTTGAATGCCGCAGTAGGCGGTCTTTTTGTTCCCAGAGTTCACCACTGGAAGGAACTTAAAAAAGGCGAAGTGATCGGAAGCATCATCGATCCTTTGAGCGGCAAGGTGCTTAATGAGGTTGTGTCTCCTGTGGATGGTATTCTTTTTACAATTCGTGAGTACCCAATCGTGGATGAGGGCTCTCTGATGGGAAGACTTCTTCGAAAGGAGGCCTACAAGTCATGAAAAAGAAGATCGTTTACGAGCAGAAAGGCCTCTATCGTGACAATTTCCGCGTGACAGGATATGAATTCGGCAAAGGCGAAAAGAGCGTGTGTATCGTGGGTACCATGCGCGGCAACGAGGTTCAGCAGCTCTATTGCTGTTCCCAGCTTGTCAAGAAATTTAAGCAGCTGGAAGAGGAGGGCAGAATTTTGCCCGGTCATAAGATCCTCATTATTCCCAGCTGCAACCCTTATTCTCTGAACATTCAGAAGCGTTTCTGGCCCATTGACAATACCGATATCAACAGAATGTTCCCCGGCTATGACCTGGGCGAGACAACTCAGAGAATTGCGGACGGTGTTTTTAAGGAGATCATGGATTACAAGTTTGGTATTCAGTTTACCTCCTTCTATATGCCCGGTGAGTTCATTCCTCATGTGAGAATGATGGAGGAGGGCTGCAGCAAGATCGAGACCGCACTGAAATTCGAGATGCCCTATGTGGTAGTCAGAAAGGTGCGCCCCTACGATACCGCCACCTTAAATTACAACTGGCAGGTGTGGGATACCGAGGCCTTCAGTTTCTACACAACGAGCACGACCACCATCAATCGCAAGTCCGCAGGACAGGCAGTCCTGAGTGTAATGAAGTTCTTATCTGCGCTTGGAATCGTGAAGTATCAGGCAGAAAGCGCAAGGAAGGAATCCAAGGTGATCGTTGACACGGAAATGATAAGTGTCCGCACCGCGAAGTCCGGTATTTTTGAGCCTCTTGTGAAGGTTGGTGACATGGTGGAGGAGGGCACCCCCCTTGCCAATATCATTCACCCCTATGAGGGCACGATCATGGAGACGCTCTATGCGCCCATGGAGTCCAGAGTATTTTTCATGCATACAGATCCGCTTACCTATGCAAACACAGCGGTGTTTAAGCTGATCGAGGGCACGGAATAATAATCGATAAAATATTTTGAGGGATCTGCTATGGCGGGTCCCTTTTTGTATTGGCATCGGGGAGGAAATACGCGGTATATCTGTGAAAATTCTGTGAAACGGCTTGTTTGCGGGGCGGCTTGGTTGAAAACAATCTCTGAAAATGATATATTTATGCCAGATTCAGGATGCCCCGAAGGGGCTAGGTCAGCTATGTAAAGCCCGGTGGATAGGGCCTGTGAGGTATAAAATGGAGAAACTTCGAATCCTTGTGGTGGATGATGAGAGCAGAATGAGAAGACTGGTGGCCGATTTCCTTGTGAGGAGCGGATATGAGATCCTCGAGGCGGAGGACGGCGAGCAGGCGG
>JAZULD010000202.1:0-6875 GCA_045643625.1 Acetatifactor sp.
AGGTCATCATGGCATTGTTGCGCCATCCGTGGGCAAGGAGCGTCATCACAACTGCTCCATAGCAGACAAACAGATTTCTCGTCAGAATGCCTGCTGCCAGCACACCCAGGATACACAGCCCGATGAATACCATGATCGCGATGTGCTCCTTCAGCCATTTTTTCTTATAGAAGTCGATGCGGTCCTTCAGCGTGAAGCTGCTTGCCTTGATGGTCTTCTGCAGATTCTCCTCCGCTGCAAGGCGGTACTCCTGATCTGTGAGTCTGCGGCCGCTCAGGATCTCATTAATGCTCACCCCGAAGAACTCGCTCATCAGAACCAGCACCTCAGCGGGCGGCAGATAGCTGCCGGTCTCCCACCTGGACACCGTCTTATTGGTCACGCCCAGCTGCTCGCCAAGCTGCTCCTGGGTCAGCCCCTTCTCTTTTCTCAATTCCGCTATAAATTTTCCTGTTTTGTTAAGATCCATTTCAGTCACCTCCACGAAAACCATAGCATACGGCCCCTGTCCTGTCTTCCCCATAAACAGCGAATCACCGGACATTGCCGTCAAAACACTTATTTTTACAGATAATATCTGTCAAAATAGTCCTTCAGCTTCTGCCTTCGGGCTTTCTCGGCCGCCAGGGCCTCGTCCAGCGCTGCCTCCAGCTTAAACAGTCTGTCCGCAGGGCGGCGATGCTTATCATACTTGCCGGCAGCGTAATTCTCCATCACGATGCCGTAGCGCTCGATGGCTCTTCCCACGGAGGTCTCCCAGGAAATGTACAGCTCCTCCGCTGCCGCAGCGCCCACTGCCGCCATTTTGTCTTTATCATGAATGATCGTCGCCAGGCACACTGCCAGGGACGCCGCATTCTCCTCGATCAGGAAACAGTTTCTGTTGTGTGTGGCTCCCTCCGCCGCGCAGCTGTCCTTCACCAGAACGCTTGCCAGGGAGCATGCCGCAGCCTCTTTGACCACAAGGCCGCTGGTGTCGAAGGTTGAGGGGAACAGGAACAGATTCGCCCTGCAGTACCACGCCGTCAGCGTCTTCCTGTCGTGAATGGGGCCTGTAAAAATACACTTCCCCATCAATTTCAGCTCTTCCGTGTATCTGCGGATCTCCTCCTCGTCGGTGCCTCCGCCCACAAAGACCATGCGGAAATCAAGGTCCTGGGAGCGCAGTCCCGCAAGCGCATCGAGGATCATCCGGATGCCCTTGTACCACATCAATCTGCCCACATAGAGAAAAACAGGTGTGCCCTCGGGCAGATCGTACCCTGCCGTCAGAGCCTTCACTTCCTCCATGGGCAGCCTTCCCTTCGGGATGTCCACGCCGTTTTCCATAACGATGTAGTCGCCCTCGTAACCTAACTGACGCAGGTTTTCTCCCGCGCCCTTGCTCACGGTCCAGATCTCGTCGCAGGCGCTGACACTGTTCACCAGAGCCTGGATCGAGCCCGCCTGCAGGAGCTTGCTGCGCATAATATTCTGTATATCAATGTCAAACTTCGTGTGGTAGGTCATAATGAGCGGAACCTGCAGAGATTCCCTGAGGCTCCTGGCCAGCAGATTGGACGCAATGGGACAGTGACTGTGCAGCAGTCCCACATCGTGACTGGCAAGTCCCGCGAGCGGCTTGTAGGAAAAAGGAATTCCCGCAGTGTAGCCTGTTTTCTCGCGAAGGTCCATGCTGGGATAGCGAAGAACAGGATAGTCAAACACGCTGTCGTCCGCTCCCTCGCACTCGGGCGTGATCACAGACACCGGGATCTCCCTTTTCCTCAGTATCTGCGCGTAGTTCACCACCGTGTTGACGACTCCGTCGATCTCAGGCGGGAACGAATCGTTCAATAAACATATTTCTTTCATTTCAAAATCTCCCCAAAAACAGCCTCACCGGCACTCGGCAAGGCTGTCTGTTACAAAAAAAGCTTATTTTACCTCCTCATACAGAGCTTCCAGGTTCTTCACGACATCGTACAGAACAGCAAGCTCCTCTGTGGAGCAGGTATTCTCCTGACCGCCGTCCAGCCAGTACTCGTGAAACTCATTGTTTGCTCCGAGAGTACAAAGGATACCGTAACTCCATACATACTGGTATGCAATTCCGTTGTCCGGATCGAGCATCATATAGTTACAGATCTCGGGTCTGACCTGCTCAATCCATCCGTCCTCACGTACTCTTTCGAGACAGAGATACTGGGTCTCATACTTATTAACCTCAAAGCCCAGTTTTTTCAGCTTTTCCTCTTTACCGTCAAGGTCAATTTCAGGCTTCTCCATCTTCATGACAAGATCTGCCTTTTCCTGCACATCAGCGGTAACGGAGACACTTCCTGCCGCAGTACTGCCGGTGCTTCCTGCGGTCACAGATCCGGTCTCGTAATCAGCGGGGTTCACACGGAACAGGTACACACCGTCGACATAGGGATATACGGAAAGATCGGGATCAAAATACTCTGAAAACGATTCCTCTTCACCGCCGGCACCGCAGGCTTCAAAGATTGCATACACGATGCCGTCGTACCCTTCAGGAACTCGAACAGTGGTGGTCTTGGTGCAGAAGAAAGTCTGATTGGAGGAATGATCGTCATACCAGTAATCGGATTTATCCCATTCATTGTTCATGGAATACTCGATCGTGTAATCCTCATCGTCGTAGCTTACCTCTACGGAATATTCAAGATAAGACCTGCCGATCATATCATCATGTTCGAAGTGCTTGCCGGTATAGTAGTCGTACAAACCATCAAACCAGTGGGTCATTACGTTCTGATTCCACCAGTCATCTTCATAGCAGACGTCATAACTGATCTTTGAGACCATGGTCACGAGAACAGTGCCGTCCCCCTGGGGTTCCTCAGTAATACTTTCCACATGGAAGAGGCCGGGAGTGATATAACTCAACTCATCCGGGTCCTCCTCGACCTCGACATAGACGTTTACTTCCCTGTCCACGGGCACAGGGTCAACCTGCACGCCGAGTTCTTCAAAATAGGACGGCTTCACATCGCCCTCCGTCTCACCGCAGATCGTACAGGTCTTAGGTGCGTGGTAGGTCGCCTCGGCAAAAACGTGGTCGCAGACAGTTTCCTCTTCCTCTGCAGCTTCTTCCCATGCTTCCTGCTCAGGCTCTGCAGGCTCCTCGGCCTTTTTTCCGCAGGCTGACAGAAGCAGGCAGACAGCAACTACGGGCAATAATAATCTCTTAAGTTTCATTCCTTGAGATACCCCTCTTTCTTTGATTTCTTCTCTCCCCAAAAATTCTGTTCCAAAGACTATACATCGGGCGCATGAAAATGCCCCCTCTGTTAAGGATTATAACACTTTCCCCCGTATCATAAAAATTAAATTTCTATTTTCCGCCAAAAAGGCAGCTCCTACTTCATGTTGATCAGACCAAGGCCTGCCAGACAGACGATGATGCCGGCGACCTTGTTCCAGGTGATCTGCTCCTTGTAGAGCAGGTAGCCCACGAAGATCAGAATCACCGCAAGGACTGCCGCCTGCACGATCTGCGCCACGCTGACCTGCCAGCCTGCCTTGTACGCGTAGATGTAGCCCACTTCCAGACCAACGATCACGAGACCCAGAAGGAAAGGCGCCCAGTTAAGCTTTCTGTACTCCTGCAGCAGATTGCCGCCGCGGTTTAACAGGAAATACAGAATGGCGGATGCCGCCGCGCCGATCAGATAGGTCACGGTAAGAGACGCGAACGGGTCCATTTTGTCGGGCACCGACTTCGCGCAGATCTGATAAAAAACATTGGAAAGCACCACAAGCCCCAGGGGCCATACGTAAGCAAACATTAGTTGTTCTCCTTCCTTGCATTCTTAAGCATCTCAAGAATGCCTTTTTCCTTAATGATGGCGATGCCCTGCATTTCGTCGCCAAGGAGGATCAGATTGTCCCCCGTCTTGATGTCGAAGATCTTCCTCGCCCTGGCGGGGATCACGATCTGGCCCTTGTCGCCCACCTTGACCATGCCGAAGATGTGCTTGCCCTTGGGAGGCACGCCGAGACCAAGGTTCTCGCTCTGCTTGTAATTCACAAGATCGTCCAGAGAGACCCCGAACACATCCGCGATCGCCTTGCACTTCTCGATATCCGGCAGCGATTCGCCGGTCTCGTACTTGGACAGAGTCTGCCTGGAGACACCGACTCTCTCCGCCAGTTCCTCCTGGGACAGATCCAGCAATTTCCGAAGCTGCATTAAATTCTCACCAAACATATTTTACCTCTTCTTAATTCCCAGCACACACCATCTGATGACCGGGATCTTCTCGATCACAACATTCATAAGCACGGAGCCTGCAAAGGCAGAAACGCCTGTAAGCAGGTACACGATGATTGCCGGCATCCCGGGCATATAGCGATGACAGGCAAACGCGCACGCCGCAAGGGGCAGGTAGTGGAGAATGTAGATTCCCCAGGACTGTCTCTTCATAAACCTGCAGAAGCGTCCGTCGAAATTACCGAATTTGCTCATCACAGCGATGATCGCAAGCACCATGACCCAGGCAAAAACATTGCACAGCAGGGTGTCAAGCACCTCATGCTCCGCAAAGGGCTTCCCCCGGTTGACTGCGCAGAAGGTCACCATGAGGACGCCTGCTGCCCCGGTGAAGGGGATCCAAAATCTTGCCAGGCGCTCAATCACTTCCTCATGTGACAGTACAAAATAACCGATGAAAAACGCCGCGCCGTAGATACCGAAGCGGTACACGATGACCACCGGCACATTCAGGATCTGCGCGGTTCCGAAGATGACCAAAGTCCATAACAGAAGCACCGGTACACCGGCCTTGCCGCACTTGTCGTAGAGCCTGTCTTTTTCAAGCTTCCTGATCCACACAAGCAGCAGAGAGTACAGCCAGAGCATCTGAATAAACCACAGGGGACCTGTGCCGCTGATGCTCATGATCAGGTAGAGGATGGGGGCGGGCATGGCAGGCATGCTCTCGAAAGCCCCGCCGATCTGCATGTTGAAATAACCCGTCATCCATTGGAGCACAAACAGTCCGATCGTGGAGGGAATAAGCAGTTTCCTTGTGCGCTCCTTCACAAACTCCCTGTCCGAATGGCTCTCCAGGTAAAATCTTGCGCAGATTCCCGCAACTACGAAGAGCAGCACCATGAACCATGGGTAGACCATGTACTGATAGAGGTCCTGGGGCTGTGCCTTCCCCGAAAAAGAGCCGATCACGCCCGCAGTCCGGACACCGTTGAACATATAGATCACATGGTACAGCACTACCAGCGCCACTGTGATCCATCGAATGTTGTCTAAATACAATTTTCTCATAAATTTACCACCTTTGCAACGATTTGTAACATTATTGTACTTGGCGGTATGCCCCTTTTCCACCATAGGGGGTTAACATTTTTGGACGATTATGTTAAAAACTCGCGCATTTTTCCACCAAAAAAGCGCCGCACGATGTCGACGCTTTTCTTTCACATTATTATATTATCGCTCTGTTATTCGGGAAGTCGCTTGCTCCGTCGGGATTCCCCACCTGCCGGACGCGCCCGGTTACACGTTTTCTCCCTCGCCTGCGACCGGCTTGAAAACGCCTGCTATTTTGTGCAGCATCCTGCCTGCAGGGCTTTCTCGTAGCGCTTCTCCACCACTGCCCAGTCAACGATGTCAAAAAACTTCTTCACATAGTCTGCGCGAAGATTCCTGTACTGCAGATAGTACGCGTGCTCCCAGACATCGATGGTGAAAATGGGTGTGCCCGTACCGAGGCTGTAGGGATTGTCCTGATTGGGGGTACCTAAAAGGACAAGCTTCTTATCCTTGTCAACACTGAGCCATGCCCAGCCGGAACCAAACTGTGCCATCGCAAGGGCACCGATCTGCTCCTTAAATGCTTCAAAACTTCCGAAAGCTGCGTCGATCGCCTCCATCAGCGCGCCCTCGGGTGCCTTTTTGCCGCAGGGAGACAGTTCCTCAAAATAAAGATTGTGGTTGAAGAATCCACCGCCGTTGTTGCGGATTCCCGTGCGAAGTCCCGTGTCCTCGATCTTGTCAAGATTCTTGAGGAGCTCACAGATCTCCATATCTGCCACGCCGGCCTTCTCCGCCATTGTGTTCAGGTTGGCAGTATAAGCTGCGTGATGCTTGCCATGATGAGTCTCCACTGTCAGCGCGTCGATAACGGGTTCCAGGTCCTTGCAACCATAAGGTAATTCATACTGTTTAAACATATGTCGCGTCCTCCTTTTCTTATTTGCTGTTCTTCTTCTTTTAACAGCATACTTTGTCCGGTTTCTTTACCGTAATTTCATTATACCACGAAATTGCGTCAATTATCGCCTATTGCTGCTTTTTTGATGTCAAAAACAGCAATATATGGGGCATAAACGGGCTTTTTTACCGCAAAAAGACTCCTCATGCCGCGAAAAAACTCAAAATGAAACTCCCCAAACTGCAAAAAACACCTCCAACTGAAAAAACACCCCAAATGTCCTTTTCCTGACATTCGGGGTGTCGTTCATTTTGTTTTGTCTAAAATTTGTGAAGATTCGAGTATTCAGATTCGGTCTTACTTTGCGGAAGCCTTCTTAACAGCCTTGCCGATCAGGTAGATAACAGCTGCAACTGCCATACCGTTGATGGAAGCAACGCCCCAGTGAAGGAGGTTTGCAACAACTGCGCCTGCAATTACACCGATCACTGCGAACCAGTTTACGTTCTCGCGAACAACGGTGTCCTCGTACTCCTTGCGGTCAGCAAAATAGCTGATGATCAGGATGATGCCCACGGGAGGAAGGGTGCAGTTTAAAATGTTCAGCCAGTTACAGAAGTTCCAGTAGAGCCATACTGCAGCGAGGGTGCCGACAATACCGGAGATCAGAACCATGGGCTTTTTCTTCTGATTCAG
>JAZULD010000203.1:0-6255 GCA_045643625.1 Acetatifactor sp.
AGAATCAGATTATCCTCTCTGGCCACATATTCCTTCCATACTTTCGGATCCTTGGAATAAGCGACATCATAATTGGTAATTCTGCTTGATGACTTTGCGTAAACCTCGCCGGCACTCAGCATCTCCTCGCAGGACACCCCGGGTATTTCAGAGAAAGCCGGAAGATCCGTAATCTGAATTCCTTTAGAGCCTTTCAAGATCTGAGACAATCTGTTGCCCATCTTACGCAGTTCCTCGCTGTCTGCGGTTCTACCCTGTTTCTCAAGGTAACTCTTGCAGAATTGTCTGTGCGAAGGGAATCGTTTTTCGATCAGTCGCTTTAAATAATTTCCTATTTTCTCATTCTCTACAGCGTACATTTCTACCTCCTTTTTAAGGATCATATTTTGGTATACCTATTGCTCGACGTCTGCAAAAATTATCTTACATCCGACTGTTTCTCCGGTATATCCTTTGTTTGTGTACACCTGGCGTGTACATATATTTTGCGTGTATTTTATGTATGCTTTTTGTGTATATCATATCATACTGCGCTCTGTTTTTCAACAGCGATCGGATAACTCATTTCAACGAATTCAATACATTTTCCTCGCCACGCAACAAAAAAGGAGCCGCCCCAAAGGGCAGCTCCCAATTATTTTTGTTCAGTATTCAGTTCTCAGCTAAAGAATTATTCCTCGCCCTGTGCAACGAGCTTAGCGTGCTCAGCCTGGATAGCGGGATCGTAGGAAAGGATGGGCTCAACCTTCTGGCCCTTGATCTTACGATCAACGTAGTTCTTGGTGATCTTAGCTACAAGAGGAGTAAGTGCAAGTACACCGATCAAGTTGGGGATCATCATGAGACCGTTGAAGGTATCGGAGATATCCCATGCAAGAGAGGAAGTCATAACTGCACCGGAAACCATCATCAGAACGAAGATGACTCTGTAAACCTTAGCACCCTTTACGCCGCAGAGATACTCAACGGACTTAGCACCGTAGTGAGACCAACCAAGGATGGTGGTGAATGCGAAGAGCAGAATTGCGATAGCTACGAACCACTCGCCGGGCTTACCGAAAGCATCGCCGAATGCCTTAGCAACTAAGGTAGCATCGTTAACGCCGGGTACGGATAAACCGGTGGTCAGGTCGACAGCGCCGGAAGCAAGTACTACGATAGCGGTCATAGTACATACGATAATGGTATCAGCGAATACTTCGAAGATACCCCAGAGACCCTGCTTAACGGGCTCCTTAACGTTGGAGTTGGAGTGTACCATAACGGAGGAACCAAGACCTGCCTCGTTGGAGAATACACCTCTCTTACAACCCTGCTTGATAACAAGGCCGATTGCTGCACCGCCTACAGCCTTAACGCCGAATGCAAACTTGAAGATTGAAGCAAAGATAGCGCCGAGCTGGCCGATGTTCATAAAGGTAATGATCAGAGCACCGATAACATAAACGATTGCCATGAAGGGAACTACCTTCTCTGCGAAGGAAGCGATTCTCTTTAAGCCGCCCAGAATGATCAGTGCGCCGAGGAGCATCAGTACGATACCGATGGTAAGGTTAACAGCACCAACGTTCTCAATGCCGCCGAAGAATGCAGACTGCATATTAGCGACGATCTTGTTGATCTGAGCCATGTTACCGATACCGAAAGAAGCTAAAATTGCGAAGCATGCAAATACGATTGCAAGGATCTTACCGATCTGCTTGCATCCCTTGTATCCGCCAAGACCGTCCTGCAGGTAGTACATTGCACCGCCGGACCACTCCTTCTCGGAGTTACGTCTTCTGTAGTAGATACCGAGGATAGCTGCTACCCACATACAGAAAACAGGACCGGGACCACCTACGTAAACTGCAGCTGCAACACCGGCGATGTTACCGGTACCGATAGTAGCTGCAAGAGCGGTACAAAGTGCCTGGAACTGAGAAACAGCTCCTACTTCATCCTTCTTATGGGAAGACTTGGAAAATACTGCACCGATAGTCTTGCCAAACCAATGAGGGATGTGGGTAATCTGGAATGCCTTGGTGATGACGGTACAAACAACACCTGTACCAAGCAGTAACACAAGACCAAACCAACCCCAAGCGAAGCTGTTCACTGCGTCGTTGACATTTGTCAACCATTCAATAAAATTCATTTTTTTCCTCCTGTCCTTTTGCCTGAGAGATTAGCTGACCAATGCGCTTTCAATGTTAGATTTTGATCAGCCGTACACCTTCGGCGCCCATTTGATAAGAAATGGGACTCTCCAGTAATTGCGCGATTATAATATAGCACAAGATGTTTTCGAATGCAACAAAATATTTTAGTGCGTTGAAGCAGTATCAAATCAACTTGTGAAATACAAAAACAAATCGCAGATCCGTTAACAGTTACCAAAAAACAAAAAGGGCCCCGGTACATACCGGAGCCCCATTGCTCTCATCAGTAGAACATTATATTACTGCAGGTCGTATCCCGCAAGTATTTTTTAGTAATTTGCTTCACAAACCTCAAAATAAGCCTGAGGATGAGCACATACGGGACAAGCTAAAGGAGCCTTGGTACCTACTACGATGTGACCGCAGTTACGGCACTCCCAAACCTTAACCTCAGACTTCTCGAATACCTGAGCGGTCTCGATGTTCTGAAGAAGTGCACGATATCTCTCCTCGTGATGCTTCTCGATCGCTGCTACTGCTCTGAACTTCATAGCCAGTGCCTTGAAGCCCTCTTCCTCAGCGGTCTTAGCGAACTCTTCATACATATCGGTCCACTCGTAGTTCCCGCCGTCAGCTGCTGCTGCGAGGTTCTCCTTGGTATCGCCGATACCTGCGAGCTCCTTGAACCACATCTTAGCGTGCTCCTTCTCGTTGTCAGCGGTCTTAAGGAACAGAGCGGACATCTGCTCGTAGCCTTCCTTCTTAGCTACGGATGCAAAATAGGTGTACTTGTTGCGAGCCTGAGACTCACCTGCAAATGCTGCCTGTAAGTTCTTCTCGGTCTGTGTTCCTGCATACTTATTGGTTGCCATATAGGTTACCTCCTATGTAAAAAATTTTTTCAATTCTTATACATGAAATTTTAGTCTAAATCAAAAAATTTTTCAAGCCTATTGATGGTATCCGCAAAAATTCCTTGCGTTGCGAAGCGGCAGGAAACGTTGTATAATGTACATAATCGGCATCGCCGAAACACATACCACAGGAGGAGTTTTTATGGAACATTACAATCCCCTGCTCGGCAACAGAGTTGCGGAGCACCGTTTTATCACCATCGGCGAGATCATGCTGCGCCTGACACCGCCCAACTATGAGAAGATCCGTATGGCCACCTCCTTTGAGGCAAGCTACGGAGGCTCCGAGGCGAATATCGCTCTGGCACTTGCCAACCTCGGCGTTGATTCCACATTTTTCTCCGTAGTGCCCAACAACTCTATCGGCAAATCCGCAGTACGTATGCTGCGTTCCAATGATGTACACTGCACACCCGTGATCCTCTCCACCCCCGCGGAGACTCCTACTCACCGCCTGGGCAGCTACTATCTGGAGACCGGTTACGGAATCAGACCTTCCGAGGTCACCTACGACCGCAAGAACTCCGCGATCACCGAATACGACTACAGCAAGGTGGACATGAAGGCACTGCTCTCCGGCTTCACCTGGCTCCATCTCTCCGGCATCACTCCCGCGCTGTGCAAAAACTGTGCGGATATGATCTTACACGCAGTACAGACCGCTAAGGAGCTGGGCCTCACCGTCTCCTTCGACGGCAACTTCCGCTCCAAGCTCTGGACCTGGGATGAGGCACGCGACTACTGCACCATGATCCTGCCCTATGTTGACGTGCTCCTTGGCATCGAGCCCTACCACCTCTGGAAGGACGAGAACGACCACTCCAAGGGCGACTGGAAGGACGGTGTACCGCTGCAGCCCTCCTACGAGGAGATGGATGAGATCAACAACCACTTCATCGAGCGTTATCCCAACATCAGCGTGATCGCACGCCACGTGCGCTACGCACACTCCGGTTCCGAGAACTCCCTGAAGGCGTTCCTCTGGTATCAGGGTCACACCTTTGAGTCCAAGCTCTTCACCTTCAACATCTTAGACCGTGTGGGCGGCGGCGATGCTTTTGCATCCGGCCTGATCTACGCAATGATGCACAATTATCGTCCCATGGACATGATCAACTTCGCAGTTGCATCCAGTGTTATCAAGCACACCATCCGCGGCGACGCTAACATCACCGACAACGTAGAGACCATCAAGAACATCATGAACATGAACTACGATATCAAGAGATAAAAAAGTCTCCGCGACAAAAATACACCTGACAAAAAAGAGCCGATACCCTAAGGTACCGGCTCTTTAAATTTGCCGAATCATATCAACTGCGCATGATCATACACCCTGCTTAGTCTTCGCTTCATCCGCCGTCTCTCGCACGTCCTCTTCGCTTAGAACAGCAGATCATCAAAAAACGCATCGGTCTCATCATCAGATCCCGCCTCGTTAATGAGGAAGGCCTTGGTCTGGACCTGGGTCTGGCTCAGGTCGGCGATCATGTCGGTGATCGTGTTTTTGTCGGGATGAACGATGTCCAGGTAGCGCTTATAGTACTCGACCTCGTCCCTGCAGTCCTCCTTCAGCGTGATCCATGCGGAAGGGTTCCTCCTTCCGAAGGCACGCTCTGTAATGAACTGCTCGCAAATGCTTCTCGACCTCTCATCCAGTCCCGCTGCATGCAGCAGTCTCTCAAAGCAGAGGAAGCACTTGTTCTTCTCCGCTGCCTTCACGAAGGTTTCGTTGTCGGAGGGCATCTCGCCGTCCACCATGCCGGAGTAGGCAATATCCTCCTCGCCGCAGGCAACGAAATCCATGTTGTCATCGTCAAGGGAGCGCAGCATGGACTGAAGGCTCAAGTCCCACTTCTCGTACCATTTCCCCGTTCCGACCTCGTCGCTTCGAAACAGGATATCGTTGGAGAGCCTGTTCACCGTCGCGGAGAACAGCACCTTCAGGTCCTCGTCAAAATCCGCAAAGGAAATGCTCTCAAGTGCGCTGCAGCCGTCAAACACGCCCTTTGCGAAGAGGCCGCTTCTGAAATTCCCCAGAAACCCCACACTTTTTAAATTGGTGCACTTGGAGAAGGCCCAGTCGCCTAAGAATACGATGCTCTCGGGGAAGATCACCTTCTTCAGGCTCTTGCAGGAGAGGAAGGTCTTCCTGGCCACGCCGGCAACAGGCTGACCGGACAGGTCCAGGACTGCGTCACTGCCGTCGCAGCTTACAATATTCAGCCCCTCACCGCTCTCCTCGCAGGTCAATTCAAAACCGTTTACACTAATCTTTATCATAAAATGTCAATGATCTCTTTTCTCAGATTCTCTCTTCTGTCCCCAACCATCAGAACAGCGTTGTACTTCTCATAGGCCTCGGAGCGGAAGGATGCAAAAAACTGCGCAGCCTCCTCGTTCAGGGTAAGCTCGGTCACAAGCACCAGCATCTCGTTGCTCTCCTCGCCGAAAATGTCCGCCATAGCCTCGAAGAGATTGGCGATTCTGCCCTGCTCACGGGCCACGGAAGCCTTCAGGGCAAGTACTTCCCCATTGTAGGTCTCCTTGGCTGTTTTGCCGCCTTCAAGGGCCTCAGAGAGGCTGTTGTAGAAGGCGATGATGCGCTTGTTGTAGGATTTCTCCTCGCCTGTAAGGGTGCCGGCCTTCTGTCTGGTCATAAGGATCTTCTCCCTGGCCTCGATAAAGGTACTTACCTGCGCCGCGCCGCTGTCGATCTTTTCGATGCTTGCGCGGATCTCCTTGATCATGCCCATCCTGCGCATGATGTCGCGGATCTCGCTCTTTACCTTGTCAAGCAGGAAGCCTGTCAGCGCAAGTCTCTCATCGAGAGGCGCCTTCGCTGCCGCTGCCTTGGTCTTATCGGAAATGGTGCCGTCAAAGACAGCCTCCACATCGTACTGCTTCTTGTACTTGTTGTACAGGTCATAATATGCCGCGAATTCCTTCACGACTGTGTCGTTCTTGATGTACTGGGCGATCAGAGAATCCGTCACCTTCTTGCCTGCTGCCTCATACAGCAGAACGATCTCGGATAAGTCCTCCCAGCCGCGGGCAGTCACATAATTTTTGCCGAAAGCGGTGGTCTCCACAGAGTAAAAATACTCCCTGTTGGTGTCTAAGAAGTTCACGATCGCACCGTGAAGTCCCTTGTTCACCGCGTATTTTTTCCAGGCCGCAAAATCCGCATCCACCTCAAG
>JAZULD010000204.1:0-20272 GCA_045643625.1 Acetatifactor sp.
CTACGATCATAAGAACCTTTGTGGCAGAGTATCCACAGTACAAGGACATCATTCAATTCACAGAATAGGAGGAAACGGATATGCAATTTAAAATGGTTCACGAGAATTACAATGTTTCCGACCTGGAGAAGTCCATCGCATTCTATCAGGAAGCACTTGGTCTTTACGAGGTCAAGAGAAACGAGACCGAGAATTTTACCATCGTGTTCATGACCAACGATGAGTCAAGCTTCGAGCTGGAGCTCACCTGGTTAAAAGATCACCCTCAGCCCTACGATCTGGGTGAGTGCGAGTTCCATCTTGCTTTTGTGACCGACGACTACGAGGCGGCACACAAGAAGCATGAAGAGATGGGCTGCATCTGCTATGAGAACACCGCAATGGGCCTGTATTTCATCGCAGATCCCGACGGCTACTGGCTGGAGATCATTCCTACCCGCAAGTAAGGAGGAAGACGATGAGCAAATACAGTTTAAAGATCGATGAGAGTAAGTGCCTTGGCTGCGGCAAATGCGTGAAGGACTGCGTTGCCGCACACCTCTGTGTGGAGGACGGCAAGGTCTGCGAGCAGGGCGGCCGCTGCATTCTGTGCGGTCACTGTGAGGCGATCTGCCCCACCCATGCCATTACCCTTGAGGGCTTCGAGGACGAGGTCCCCGAGAAGGAGGAGCAGGTGCTCTTAGATCCCGATACCCTGATGGCAGCCATTCGCACCCGCAGAAGCATCCGTCAGTTCACCGACAAGCAGATCCCCGAGGAGGTCATCGACATGATCTTCGAGGCGGGCAGACTGGCCCCCACCGGCTCCAACGCGCAGGCGATCAGCTACGTGCTGATCAGAGACCGCATCGCGGAGTGCGAGGAGATCGCTGTGGGCATGTTCAGGAGTGCCACCGGCATCGGCCGTAAGATCTCTCCCGCAATGGCCAACATCGACAACAACTTTTTCTTTAAAAAAGCGCCCGCTGCCATCGTGCTGTTCGCAGACGACAAGGTAAGCGCATCCCTGGCAGCCGAGAACATGGCCTTCATGGCTGAGGCCAACGGACTGGGCGTCCTTTACAGTGGTTTTTTCACCATCTGTGTCAACTTCAGCGCTAAGCTGAGAAAGCTTATGGGCATCCCCGCAAAACCCAAGGCGGTGACCACCTTAGTACTCGGTTACCCTGCGGTCAAATATGAGCGGAGCGTGCACAGAAAGCCTGCTCAGATCACAAAAGTATAAACAAAAGCACAAATTTTTTTACATCAGGAGGAAATGACAATGATCAGATACGTAGATTGTAACGCGAAGCCTAACGGCGACGGTTCCAAGGAGCGTCCTTTCTCAAAGATCGGACAGGCAGCGCTGGTTGCACTGCCCGGCGATGAGGTCGTAGTAGCACCCGGCGTGTACCGCGAGGAAGTAAGCCCCGTGTATGCAGGTACCGCTAAGGAGCGCATCACCTATCGTTCCGCTGCTCCCAGAGCAGCAGTGATCACCGGCGCAGAGATCATCAAGGGCTGGGAAAAGTATGAGGGCGATGTTTGGAAGGTTACCATTCCCAACGAGTATTTCGGCGCATACAATCCCTACACCACCTTAGTATGGGGCGACTGGCTCAGCCAGAACGTTCCCTGCCATACCGGCGAAGTATTTTTAAACAGCAAGTCCCTCTACGAGAAGGATACTTTGGAGCAGGTACTGAACCCTGTTTTCTATGAGGCTTCCTGGGACATCGATTTCACCAAGCACACCTGGTATACCTGCCAGTCCGACGAGAAGGATGAGACTGTCATTTATGCGAACTTCCAGGGCGCAGACCCCAACGTTGAGTGCGTTGAGATCAATGTTCGTCCTCACTGCTTCTATCCCGCAGCAGAGCATGTTGACTATATCACCTTAAGCGGTTTCGTTGTAACCAAGGCTGCTACCAACTGGGCTCCTCCCACCGCTCTTCAGGACGGTATGATCGGCCCTCACTGGTCCAAGGGCTGGATCATCGAGGATTGTGAGGTTTCTCACTCCAAGTGTTCCGGTATCTCCCTCGGTAAGTACCGCCAGCAGCACAACGACAACAAGTGGTCCCACAAGAAGACCAAGGACGGTTCCCAGACTCAGAGAGACTGTACCTTCATCGCGCAGTTAGACGGCTGGAGCAAGGAGACCATCGGTTCCCACATCGTAAGAAACTGTGAGATCCACGACTGCGGTCAGACCGGTATCGTAGGCAACTTAGGCTGCGTATTCTCCATCATCGAGAACTGCCACATCCATCACATCAACAACAAGAGAAATCTTGCGGGCGCTGAGATCGGCGGCATCAAGTTCCACGCTGCGATCGACGTTATCATCCGCAACAGCCACTTCCATGACTGCACCAGAGGTATCTGGCTTGACTGGCAGACTCAGGGTACCCGTGTTACCGGCTGTCTCTTCAACGACAACTGCATGTCCAGAGATCATCTCTTAAAGAGAGAAAACAAGGACGGTCTGGGCCTCGGCGAGGACCTCTTCATCGAGATCGCTCACGGTCCCTGCCTGGTTGACAACAACATCTTCCTGTCCGAGCGTGCAATCAAGCTTCCCACCCAGGGTGTTGCTTTCGTTCACAACCTCTTCGCAGGTTCTATCACTGCTGTAGGCCGCGGCGTTAAGAACGGTTCCGTTAAGTACGACTCCACCAGATACACCCCCATCCATGTGCCTCACCGCACCGAGGTTACCGGTGTTATGTCCATCCTTCACGGCGACGTTCGTTTCTACAACAACGTATTCGTTCAGAACAAGGTTCGCCAGGGCATGCTTGACATCTGCGAGGGCTGCCAGGACGGCGAGTGGGATGACGAGAACCTGGTTGCAGGTACTCTTACCTACAGCGGCTACATGAAGGAAGACGAGTGGATGAGCTACTTCGAAGGCTACTGCGGCGAAGGCGCTGACGACACAAGAGATAAGTACTACATGCCTCTTCCCGTTTGGACCGGCGGCAACGTATTCTTTAACGGCGCTAAGCCCGCTGACATCGAGGAAGACTTTACCGTTGATACCGAGCATCAGGTAAGCGTTGAGCTTAAGTGCGAGAACGGCGAGTACAAGGTAGTGACCGACTACGCTCAGTATCTTCCCAAGGCAAAAATGATCTGCTCCGATACCCTCGGCATGGCATTTGAGCCCGAAGAGCGCTTTGAGACTCCCGACGGTGAGGACATCATCTTCGATACCGACTTCTACGGCAAGAAGCGTCCCGAGTGCCCCGTAGCAGGACCTTTCTGCGAATAATTTTTACAACTGTAATTCCTGCCGAGACTTCTGCGGCGCCTGCCGCAGGAGCCCCGGTTTTGTACAGAAAAGAAAGGAGGACCCCTTCCCATGAGCAGTACCAGCGAATCGATCCTTCAGAGTATCCGCCGGCGTCTTACCGAGCTTGTGGATGAGTCCTATAAGAAATTTCAGGAGCCCCTGATGCCGACCGTGGACCCTGAGCGGATCCTCGGAGTCAGGACCCCTGCCCTGAAAAAACTGGCAAAAGAATTAAGCAAGGAGGCAGACATCGAGATCTTCTTAAACGATCTGCCCCATATGACCTTCGAAGAAAACAACCTGCACGCTTTTATCATCGCAGCGTGCAAGGATTTTGATAAAACTGTGGATCATCTTGAAAAATTTCTGCCCTATGTGGATAACTGGGCCACCTGCGATCAGCTGCGCCCGGCCTGTTTTGCAAAGAATAAGGACAGACTTCTTCCCCTTGCAAAAAAGTGGACAGAGAGCGAGCACGACTACACGGTGCGCTTCGGCATCGGAATGCTCATGTGCCATTTCCTGGATGATCGTTTTGACCCTGAGACCCTAAAGTGGGTGTGCAGCGTCGAGAGTGATGAGTACTACGTAAACATGATGAGAGCCTGGTATTTTGCGACTGCTCTGACCAAGCAGTGGGACAGCGTGCTGCCGATCTTCGAGGCGCGCAGGCTGGACCGCTTTACCCACAACAAGAGCATCCAAAAGGCAAGAGAGAGCTTTCGCGTCCCTGATGAGCGAAAGGAGTATTTAAAGAGGATCAAAATATGTTAGCTAAGTTTCGTTCCCTGTTCCGCGCCACGGACATGACCGTCGGCGTTCCCTGGAAGCAGATCGTTCTGTTTACCTTCCCCATGCTGATCGGCAACATTGCCCAGCAGCTCTACAGCACGGTGGACAGCATCGTGGTAGGCCGCTACGTGGGCGACAACGCTCTGGCAAGTGTCGGAAGCGCAGGCCCCGTCTACAATCTGATGCTGGTGCTCTTCATCGGTGTCAGTACCGGTGCGGGCATTATGGTATCCCAGTACTACGGTGCAAAGGCAAGAGAAGAGCTGGCTGCGACCATCGGTAACTGTATGGTAGCCAGCGGCATCGTCTCCGTGATCATGATGGTCGTAGGTCCCCTGGTGACAGGCCCCCTGCTTCGTCTGCTGAACACACCCGAGTCCATCTACGCATGGTGCCACTCCTATCTGAATATTCTGGCCTACGGTGCCGCAGGCATGATCTTTTACAATATCTTAAGCGGTATTCTGCGAGGCCTGGGCGATTCCTTCTCGGCCCTTTTATACCTGTTGGTGTCCACGATCTTAAACATCGTTCTTGATATCGTGTTCGTGGCCAACTTCCGCATGGGCGTACCCGGCGTTGCGCTCGCAACCGCCATCGCGCAGGGTATCTCCGCGTTCCTCTGCCTGTTCAAGCTGTTCCGCATGACAGACATTTTTGAGTTAAAAGCAAGACACTTCAAGATCAACGGCCACTACATGGCCACCATCCTGAAGCTGGGACTGCCCTCCGGCGTCACCCAGGGTATTTTCTCCCTGGCAATGATCGTGGTACAGTCTCTGACCAACAGCTTCGGCGAGATGTTCATCGCGGCTAACGTTATCGTAATGCGCGTGGACGGTTTTGCCATGATGCCCAACTTCTCCTTCGGCGCAGCCATGACCACCTATGCGGGTCAGAACGTCGGCGCAAGACGCTACGACCGCGTATCCCAGGGTGCAAAACAGGGTACCCTGATCGCAGTGGGCACCTCCGCTGTGATCACCGGCATTATCCTGATCTTCGGCAAATACCTGATGGGCGTCTTCACCACCACCACCGAGCTTGTCAACTTAAGTATGAGCCTGATGCGCATCATCGCGCTGGGCTACCTGGCAATGGGTGTGACCCAGTCCCTCTCCGGCGTTATGAGAGGCGCGGGCGACACCATGACTCCCATGTGGATCTCCCTGTTTACCACCGTCATCGTGCGTGTGCCCGTGGCATACGGTCTGGCATACCTGACCAGATCTCCCCAGTACCCCATCGGACGTCAGGAGAGCGTTTTCATCTCCCTGCTGTGCAGCTGGCTCATGGGCGCGCTGCTCACTGTCATTCTCTACGGTGTGGGACGCTGGAAGAAGAAAGCCATCGAGCAATAATTTCGGCGGGGATCCGACTGCGGCCCGAGACCGCGGCAGGCCTTGGACCTTGAAACTGCAATCGGTTTGACATCCCGCAATTTGTTTTAAAAAGAGGTTCTACCATGAAAAAGAAAAGAAAAAGACGACATCCGCTGCGAAGGCTTCTTGCATTTCTTCTGATCCTTGCGGCAGCAGGGTACGTCCTTGCGGGAGTGCTCTACGGCAAGATGGACTATCGGCAGATCGATTCCCTGAAGCATGAGCACCTGAAGGAGGAGGGCGTGATGAATGTGCTCCTCATCGGCAACGACTCCCGCGAAAACGGTACCGACGGCAGATCCGACGCGATGCTGCTTCTCTCGGTATCTTCAAGGACGGGGAAGGTCTATCTGACTTCTCTGCTCCGTGATATGTATGTGGATATTCCCGGTCACGACGGCAACCGCCTGAACGCGGCCTACGCCTACGGTGGCCCCGAGCTTCTGATGAAGACGGTGGAGCAGAACCTGGGAATTCCCGTAAACCGCTACCTGCAGGTCAATTTTGAGGCGTTTGTGAGCCTGGTCGATGCAGTGGGCGGTGTGGACCTGGAATTGACCGCCAAGGAAGTCGAGTACGTCAACGGCTACCTGGTGGAGTACAATATTCTGAATGACAGGCCTCAGGGCACCGACGATCTGGACCTGTCGAAGAGCGGCATGGTGCATTTGAACGGCCCTCAGGCTCTGGCCTATTCCAGAAACCGTCTGATCGGCACGGATTTTGCCAGAACCGAGCGCCAGAGAAAAGTGCTCTCGGCGGTGGCTCACAAGCTGCCCCTGGCATTTCTTCTGCATCCGGGCAAGATCCTTGACGGCATGCTGCCCAACCTGCAGACCAATCTGACCAGAAACGAATGCATCCGGCTGGGTCTTGCGGGCGCACCGAGAGTGATCTTCGGCGAGCTTGTCCAGGACAGCATTCCCCGACCCGGCACTTACGAGGACGCAACCATCCGCAAGATGAGCGTGCTCAAGGTGGATTTTGACGCTAACCGCAGGTATCTGCTTGAGCAGATCTACGGACAATAAATTCAGCATTCCGTGTATGTAATATCAGGAGGCGTGTGAGATGAAACGACTCACATTTTTTTCAGGAATAACAAAAACGCTCCTTGCAGCGCTGCTTATGCTGCTTTGTATGGGGCTGCTTACGGGCTGCGGCTCTGTGGGCGAGATGCTTGGCATGAGCACTCCCACCGAGGCACCCACCGAAGCGCCTACAGAAGCACCCCACATGGAGATCAAGGCCGAGCCTCTCTCCACCCCCGAGCCCACTGCGACTCCCACCCCCGAGCCTACTCCCGAGGTTGTGGAATTTGTGATCTCAGCGGCAGGCGATGTGACTCTGGGCAATCATCATCTGCAGGATTACGGCAACAGCTTCCGCCAGATGTATGACAATCAGCCTCCGGAATATTTCCTGCAGAACGTGCGGGAGTATTTTGAGAACGACAATATGACCATCGTGAATTTAGAGGGTACCCTGACCCTCTCCGAGGAGCCCATGCCCGGAAGAACCTACAATATCAAGGGCGATCCCGAGTATATCAAGATCCTCACCACATCAAGCGTTGAGGCGGTGAGCCTCGGCAACAACCACCGCTACGACTACGGCGAGCAGGGCGCAAACGACACCGAGAAGGCGCTGCGGGAAGAAGGCATCGAGTACGCCTACGACAACATCGTGGGCATTTACGAGTCCCCCGAGGGCATCCGTGTGGGCTATGTGTCCTCCAACGAGGCTTCCATGGGCCCCGGCGTTGAAAAATATTTCAACAGAGGCATCGAGAAGCTGAAGGAGGAAGGCGTCGACCTGATCTTCGCCTGCTGCCACTGGGGCATCGAGCGGGAAAACTACCCCACCGACTACCAGAAGGAGCTTGGCAGAAAGCTCATCGATCAGGGCGTTGACTTAGTCATCGGCCATCACCCCCATGTCATTCAGGGACTGGAGGAGTACAAGGGCAAATACATCATCTACAGCCTTGGCAACTTCTGCTTCGGCGCCAACAGAAACCCTGTGGACAAGGACTGTTTTATCTTCCGCCAGACCTTCCGCTTCGAGGACGGCGTGAAGCTGGATGAGACGCAGGCGCAGGTCATTCCCTGCTCCGTAAGCAGTGTGACCTACAGAAACGATTACTGCCCCACCCCTCTTACGGGAGACGAGGGACAGAGAGTCATCGACCGACTGAACACCTACAGCACGGATTTTAACGTGCACATCGACGAGGACGGCCTGATAGGCGCAGACCGTTAAGCCTTCAAAATATTTCAAATAAGTTATCTTTCGGGACAAACTTGATCTCCCGTGATAAAATGTCTGCACAATGGCAAAGAAGACCTTTTTTTGAAGGAAAGAGATTATTAAAATGACTTATAACAGAGTGGCGGCGTATGAAGTTGATGCCGCAGAACTTGGTAAATTAATAGGAATCACCGACTGGAACTGCAAGTTCCTGATCCCTTCCACCGTGAAGGAGCTGGAGGAGCTTGTGAAGGAGGGCGGCGCAGATGTGGTCCTGGCAGGAGCGGTAGCGCTTGCAGTGGACGAGTTTGCCCTGCTCACCTCGCTGAATCAGAGCCCTAAGAGCGTGCCCGTGATCGCAGTCCAGGAGGAGAGCAACGTGTATCTTACGGACCGTCTGGTCCGCAGGGGAGTCAGCGAAGTGCTGATGAAGCCCCTGTGTCCTTCCCTTGCGAAGAAGCGCATTCAGGACGTCATCGAGGGTGCGGGCCTTCGCGACAAGGTGAAGACCTACGAGGAGGAGAGACGCGGCTATCTGGAGCTGGTACAGCTGCAGGCGATCTCCGTCGTGGCGCGCTCCGTGGATGCAAGAGACGACGAGACCGGTGAGCACTCCATCCGTGTGGCAAGATATGCCGTGCAGGTGGCAAAAGAGTTAAACTGGGACGAGACCCGCATCAAGAACCTCTACTATCTGGGACTTCTCCATGATATCGGCAAGGTCAGTGTGCCCGATATCATCATCCGCAAGCCCGAGAAGCTGAGCAGAAGCGAGTGGCGCGTGATCCGCGAGCATACCACCCGCGGCGCAGAGATCCTGCGCGATATTTGTATGGTACAAATGGCTCCGGAGATAGCGCTCAGCCATCATGAGTGGTATAATGGTGGTGGATACCCCTCCGGTGTGTCAGGCAATGAGATCCCCCTGGAATCCAGGATCATTGCAATCGCTGACGCTTTTGATTCCATGAGCAGAAAACATGCCTACAGAAGTCCTCTGGTGGTGGATGATATCATCACCGAGCTTGAGAAGGGCAAGGGAACCCAGTTCGATCCCGCGCTGATCTCCATCTTCGTGCGCCTGGTGCGCGAGGGCAAGATCTCTCCCGATGAGACTCTGCCTTTCATGCTGCTCGGCGACGTGGAGAACTCCGAGACCGTCGAGACCGGCGGCCGTCTGCTTGCACGCATCATGGAGCTCAACAAGTCAGAGGCTATGAAGGACCCGCTGACCGGACTTTACAATCGCGGTTATGCGGAAAATATGATCATGAAGCACCTCCAGTCCGAGAGGACCGGCTGGTTTGGCATGATAGATCTGGATAACTTTAAGCATGTCAACGATCATTACGGACATCAGACAGGTGACTGCGCACTGCGTCACGTGGCCGATCTTCTGTATGAGAATGTGGGAGACGAGGGACTTGTCTGCCGTATGGGCGGCGACGAATTCCTGGTGTACTTCTACCCCGATCTTGAGCGCGAGCGCGTGCAGGACTGGGCGGAGCGTGTGCTCAAGCAGTATGAGAGAATCTGCTACGACAAGGAGTACATTCTCGGTACTTCCCTCTCCGTAGGTTTTGCCAAGGCGGGCGCAGACGGTGCCGATTACGAGCAGCTCTACGCAGCTGCGGACAAGGCGCTGTACAGCTCCAAGCAGAACGGTAAGAACCGCTTAAGCTTCTACGATGAGATGCTGGAGCCCGGCGCAAGACCCGCAGGCGACCAGATCCACCATATGGCGAACCTCATCCGCGACAAGCGCGACAGCGAGGGCTCCTACCGAGTGGATTACACCGAATTCCAGAGGATCTACAACTACATCGCCCGAAGCAGAAAGCGTACCGGTATGCAGTCGGAACTCATTCTTTTCACCCTTATGGGCGACAGAGACCAAAAGGACTATCTGCTGCGTCTTGAGGAGGAGATGGAGAGCCTGGAGCAGGCTGTCGTATCATCCCTTCGTACCAACGACGTCTGCACCAGATATTCCAGCTTCCAGATCCTTGTGGTGCTCACTCACATTTCGTCCAAGAACACCGACATGGTCATCCAGCGTATTGCGGATAACTACCGCAGAAATCACAAGAATCCGAACTACACCCTGATCCAGGAAAAGATGGAGATCCAGGATGAAGTTATGGAGTAATCAACCGGCACAGAAAGGAAAACACAACTATGGAAATGAGGAAATTAGACAACCTTGGTATTGAGACATCTCTGCTTGGCTTCGGCTGCATGCGTTTCCCTGTGACAGCTGACGGCAAGATCGACGAGCCTCTGGCTGAGGAGATGATCAAGAAGGCTATCGCAGCAGGTGTTAACTATATTGATACTGCATATCCTTATCACGGCGGTGAGAGCGAGCCCTTCGTAGGCAAGGTTCTCAAGCAGTACGACAGATCCTCTTTTTATCTTGCTACCAAGCTCCCTATGTGGGCAGTAAATACCTTAGAGGATGTTGACCGCATCTTCAACGAGCAGTTAGAGAGACTGCAGACCGACTACGTTGATTTTTATCTCATGCATGCTATGAACGGCGCAAGATGGAAGCAGAGCCTTGAGCTCGGCGTTGTTGAGCGTCTCGAGCAGCTTAAGGCAGAAGGCAAGATCAAGTATCTTGGTTTCTCTTTCCACGACGCATATCCCGCATTCGAGGAGATGATCAATGCACGTGACTGGGATTTCTGCCAGATCCAGTTAAACTACATGGATACCGAGGTTCAGGCAGGCTTAAAGGGTCTTGAACTGGCAAGAAGCAAGGGTATTCCCGTTATGATCATGGAGCCTATCAAGGGTGGTTCCCTGGCAAAATTTGCCGATGACATCACCGCTAAGTTCAGAAGCCTCGATCCCAACGCAAGTACCTCTTCCTTCGCACTTCGTTACGTTGCAAGCCTTCCCGGCGTCAAGGTAGTTCTCTCCGGCATGTCCAATATGGAGCATGTTGATGACAACCTTGCTACCTTCGGCGACTTCAATCCTCTGAACGAGACCGAGCAGGCTACCATCAAGGAGATCGTTGACCTGATCAACTCCCGTGTTCAGAACGGCTGTACCGGCTGCCGTTACTGCATGCCTTGTCCCGCAGGCGTTAATATTCCCGGCTGCTTCTCCGTATGGAACACCTATCATATGTATCAGAACTACAACATGGTACAGCGCAGATGGGAGAACGAGATCGGCGAAGCTGCACAGCCCAAGAACTGCATCAAGTGCGGTAAGTGTGAGGGCGCATGTCCTCAGGGCCTGAATATCCGCGACGACCTTGAGCGCGTTCAGGAGGACCTCGACGCAAAGGCTATGATCCTGTAATCTTTTGATTTTTGACTGCATTTCCTGCTCTGCGGAGTGGGAAATGCAGTATTTTTATGCTGCATCATATGAACAGATTCCTTCTCGTGGCGATCAACGCCAAGTACATCCACTCCAATCCGGCCATCTACAGCCTGCGCGCCTACGCAGGTGAGATTCTTGCGCCCTATATCGACCTTGCCGAGTACACCATCAACCAGCCTGTGATGGAGATCCTGGGGGATCTCTATGAGCGTAAGCCCGCGGTGATCGGTTTCTCCTGCTATATCTGGAACAGGGAGATGATCGGCAGTATTCTGCGGGAGATCCCTAAGATCCTGCCGGACGCCGAGATCTGGCTGGGCGGTCCCGAGGCGGGCTTCGACGGCCCGAATCTGCTCGCCGAGTACCCTTGCGTGAAAGGCGTCATGGTGGGCGAGGGCGAGGAGACCTTCAGGGAGTTGACCGAACTCTATGTAAAAGAAGGAAGGCTTGGGGAAGTGTGCACGGGGAACGGTGCGTCCGGTTCGATTGACAGCGTGGCGGGCGATGTTTCGCCCTGTGAGACGGCAGACGCGTCCGGTGATACTGCAGACGCTTCCTGTGATACTGCAGATGCTTCCGACCGGACGATTCAATTTGACGAGTCTCTTAGGCAGATCGCGGGACTCTATCTTCGCACGGGCTACACGGCCTACCGCGAGGTGATGGACATGAATGCCCTCCCTTTTCTGTATGAGGACACGGAGCCCTTCGCCAACAAGATCATTTACTATGAGAGCAGCAGAGGCTGCCCCTACCGCTGCAGCTACTGTCTGTCCGCTCTTGAGAAAAAACTGCGTTTTCGTGACATGAGTGTCATAAAAAAGGAGCTGTCCTTCTTCCTGGACAAAAAGGTTGCCCAGGTCAAATTCGTGGACAGAACCTTTAACTGCAAGCACGAGCACGCTATGGAGATATGGCGCTATCTTCATGAACATGACAATGGTGTCACTAATTTCCACTTTGAGATCTCTGCAGATCTGCTGACCGAGGAGGAACTTAAGCTTCTTGCAAAGCTCCGTCCCGGTCTGATCCAGCTGGAGATCGGTGTGCAGTCCGCCAACCCCGACACCATCTGCGCCATCGACAGGGTCATGGACCTTGACAGGCTTGAGGCTGTGGTGGAGCGCATCCGCCGGGGTCACAACATTCACACACATCTTGACCTGATCGCAGGACTGCCTTACGAGGACTATACAAGCTTCGGACATTCTTTTGACAGAGTGTACGCCATGAGACCCGAGCAGCTTCAGCTGGGCTTCCTTAAGGTGCTGAAGGGCTCACCCATGGAGGAGCGAAGCGGCGAGTACGACCTGAAGTATTCTGCCCTGCCGCCCTACGAGGTGATCAGCACAAAGTGGCTGTCCTTCGGCGACGTGCTTGCTCTGAAACGCATTGAAGAAATGCTGGAGCTTTTTTATAACAGCAACCAGTTTACCCACACGCTGCCCTTCCTTGAGCGTGTTTTTGACAGCCCCTTCGCCATGTACGAGGCGCTTGCGGAGTTTGGCAGGAGGACCGGCTTCGTGAATACCTCCGCGAGAGTGCGCAAATACGAGTTCCTTCTTGCGTTTGCCGCGCAGTACGATCCCGCAAATGAGGCGGTCTACAGGGAGCTTCTCACCTTTGACATGTACCTGCGGGAGAACTGCAAGAGCAGACCTTCTTTCGCAGCAGACCCCTCCGAGGAGGAAAAAGAGCGTTTCCGCGCATTCTTCATGGAAGAGGAGAAGGAGCGCCGCTACCTTCCGGATTATGCTTCCTATAGTTGGAAGCAGCTGTCCAAGATGACCCATCTGGAATTCTTCCGTTATCCTGTGTGGGATGCGGAGGACCTTAAGAACGCAGCTCACGAGGATGCAGGCGAATCGGATCGTCTTGCCCGCGAGAACGCAGCAGCGCCTGAGTGCACTGCCTTAGAGAACGCGAGTGATCTTGCGCATACCTTACGTGAGGATACGGAGGATCTTGCGCAGGCTTCCGCGGGAACTACCCGCGCGGTGCTCTTCGCGTACGACAGGAGAGATCCGCTGACCGGCGAGGCATACACGGCCCTGACCGGGGCGTAGCATTGTTCATCCGGGCAAACGACCGCATTGATCGGGCCTTTCGCCGTCCGATCTGACGTCAGCCGAAAGCGGTCGTCCACATCTTGCGCAGCCTCGGCAGATATTGCCTCAAATTGTCCCATATCTTGTGGGAAATCCCCCACAGTCTTGCAAAGAGGGCGGATTTGCATTATAATTATCTATTATCCTGTGATAGTTTTGTGAGGAAAAAAAGTAATGTTGAATATGAATAACAAGAAGACAAGGAAGACCATCTCCACCATCATTATCATCGTGATCGTGGCAGCAATGCTGCTTCCTATGCTTGGATATATGGTTCGTTAGAAGAACCGAAAGACTGATTTTTCGCGTAAGCGAGAGAGGACATTATGAGAAGAGCATTCAAGAACGGAGGCCTTCTTCTGCTTCTGCTTGTGATGACGATGATGTTTGGCATCACGGCGCAGGCAAAGGAGGATACACTGAAGAAAGGCATCTTTGCTGAGAATATCGACCTTTCCGGAATGAACGTCGACGACGCGAAGGCAGCAGTGCAGCAGCGCGTGGACAGCCTTCGAGACGTGGAAGTAACACTTCTCGCGGCAGACGATCACGAGGTGACCGTCACTGCCGGAGATCTGGGTATTTACTGGAAGAACCCCGAGATCATCGACGAGGCTGCCGGAATCGGCACCAGAGGCAATATCATTCAGAGATACAAGATGCTGAAGGACCTGGAGTACACAGGACAGGTCTACGATATCAAGCTCGGTTTTTCCGTGGAGGATATCGACCGCATTCTTGCGGAGAAGTGTGTAAAATACGACCAGAAGGCCATCAATGCCACCCTGCAGCACACAGGCGGCGGCTTCAATGTCGTTGCGGGCCAGACAGGCTATGTGCTTGATGTGGAGAGCTCCATCGACGCAGTGTATGATTACCTTGCAGGCGACTGGGACAGAACCCCCTGCCGAATTCCCTTAGACATCGAAGTGGACGAGCCCAGGGGCAAGGCTGAGGATCTGGCACAGATCACCGACGTGCTGGGTACTTTTACCACCTCCTATTCCACCTCCGGTACCTCCAGAAGGGCCAATGTTGAGAACGGCTGCCGCCTGATCAACGGAACCACCCTTTATCCCGGAGAAGAATTCTCTACCTACAAGACCGTTTCTCCTTTTTCCGAGGCCAACGGTTATTACATGGCAGGTTCCTACATGAACGGCAAGGTCGTTGACAGCCTTGGCGGCGGCATCTGCCAGGTCAGCACCACTCTTTACAACGCCGTGCTCCTCGCAGAGCTTGACGTTACGGAACGCAATAACCACTCCATGATCGTTAATTACGTAAGTCCCTCCGCCGACGCAGCTATCGCCGAGAGCGCAGGCAAGGATTTCCGTTTTGTCAACAATACAGACAGCCCCATCTACATTGAGGGCGTCACCTACGATAAGAAGATCACCTTCACCATCTACGGCAAGGAGACCAGAGACAAGGGCCACAAGGTAAGATACGAGAGCGAAGTCATCGAGGAAAAGAGACCCGAGACCGACCTGATCTACCCTGCGGCAGACCAGCCCATCGGTTACATCGTGACTGAGAGCGCCCACATCGGCTACAAGGCAAGACTGTGGAAGATCGTCACCGAGAACGGTGTTGAGGTAAGCAAAGAGCAGGTCAACTCCAGCAACTACAAGATGTCTCCCAGAAGCGCCACTGTCGGAACCGCCAGCGCGGATCCCAATGCGCAGGCTGAGATCATGGCGGCCATCGGCACCGGCAGCATCGATCATGTAAAGGCAGTGATCAAGCTTCTGACCGCGCCCGCTCCTGCGGCAACACCCGCGCCCGTCTATGACGACGATGATGAAGACGAATAGAACCTTTTGAAGGAAAACATATGAAACTTGGTAAAATTTCGGAGAGCGTTCTGAAGCGTTCTGTTTTGAGACAGATCAAAACACATAACCCCCAGATCATACAGGGTGCAGCCATCGGTGGTGACTGCACTGTTTGTGCGCTTTCCGATGGAGATCAGGCTGCCTGCTGCGTGCGGGAGGCAGTGCTTTTTACCGGGGAGGAAGCCGCAAGAAGAGCGACCACGCCCCGCGTAAAGATCGCACACCTGATCTATAAATGCGCCAACGATCTCTATGCGGAAGGCGCCGAGGTGAAGGCAGTGCTTCTGTCGCTGCTTTTGCCCGAGAGCATGGAGGAGAACGACTTGAAACAGCTGATGGCAGAGGCTGAGACGGCCGCGAAGGTGCTTGGCGCCGAACTGGCCGGCGGTGATACCCGCGTGAGCGAGGCAGTCACAGAGCCTGTTGCCACCGTCACCTGTCTGGGCGACAGACCCGCCGCCGCCGCGAAAGCCTTGAAAGGGGCAGCCGTGGGACAGGACATCGTGATCGGCAAATGGATCGGACTGGAAGGAACAGCGATCCTGGCAAGGCGGTTTGAAGAGAAGATCTTAGAGCGTTATCCGGCGTATCTGGTGAGGGAAGCCAAGAATTTTGACAGCCTGATCCTGATTCGGGATGAGGCCGCTACCGCCGTTAAGTCCGGCGTGTGTGCCATGCATGACGCTTCCGAGGGCGGCATTTTTGCTGCGCTGTGGGAGCTTGCGGAGGGCGCAGGTGTCGGACTGCATGTGGATCTGAGGAAGCTTCCTCTGCGGCAGGAGACCGTTGAGGTCTGCGAGCGCGTGGGCGTCAATCCATACGAGCTTTTATCGGGCGGATGCCTGGTGATGAGCACCGAGGATGGTGAAGGCCTTGTGAATGCGCTGCATGAGAACGGAATTCCCGCAGTCGTGGTGGGCAAGCTTACCGAGGGTAAAGAGAGGGTACTGGAGAATGAGGACGAGGTCCGCTATCTCGACAGACCCCGAACAGATGAGATCTACAGGGCGCTGCAGAATGCGGCGGACTGTCAGAATACAATTTTTCAGAAAGGATGTATGGACGAATGAGAGAAGAACTGTTACAGGTAATTGAGAAAAACAGCCGAATTGATTTGAGAGAACTTGCGGTCATCCTTGGCGTAGAGGAGATCGATGTTGTAAATGAACTTGCAGCCCTTGAGGCAGAGGGCATCATCTGCGGATATCACACCCTGATCAACTGGGAGCAGACCGATATCGATAAGGTCACCGCTCTGATCGAGGTTCGCGTGACCCCTCAGAGAGGCCAGGGCTTCGACAAGCTGGCTGAGAGAGTATATCAGTATCCCGAGGTAAACGCTGTTTACCTGATCTCCGGCGGATACGACCTGATGGTCATCATCGAGGGCAAGAGCCTCAGAGATGTATCTTCATTTGTATCCGATAAGCTCTCCACATTGGACAGCGTTTTAAGCACCGCTACCCACTTCATTCTTAAGAAGTACAAGGATCACGGCACCGTGCTTGCACAGAAAAAACAGGATGAAAGAGAGATGATCACACCATGAGAAACCCCTTATCAGACGCAATCGTAAGCATCAAGCCCTCCGGCATTCGTAAGTTTTTCGACATCGTAAGCGAGATGAAGGATGCGATCTCCCTGGGTGTTGGTGAGCCTGATTTTGATACTCCCTGGCATATCCGCGACGAGGGTATCTATTCCCTGGAGAAGGGCAAAACTTTCTACACCTCCAACTCCGGCTTAAAAGAATTAAGACAGGAGATCTGCAACTACCTGAAGAGAACTCAGGGCATCTCCTATGACGCTATGACCGAGACCATTATCACCGTAGGCGGTTCCGAGGCCATTGATATCGGCCTGCGCGCAATGATCAACCCCGGCGATGAGGTCCTGATCCCCCAGCCCAGCTACGTTTCCTACGAGCCCTGCGCTATTCTTACAGGCGCTAAGCCCGTTATCATCAACTTAAAGGCTGAAAATGATTTCCGCCTGACCGCCAAGGAAGTTGAGGATGCGATCACCGAGAAGACCAAGATCTTAGTGCTTCCCTTCCCCAACAACCCTACCGGCGCGATCATGGAGAAGTCCGACCTTGAGGCTATCGCTGAGGTAGTGATCAAGCACGATCTGTATGTTATGTCCGACGAGATCTACGCAGAGCTCACCTACAAGGACAAGCATGTGTCCATCGCTTCCCTGCCCGGGATGAAGGAGCGTACCATTCTGATCAACGGTTTTTCCAAGGCATACGCTATGACCGGTTGGAGACTGGGTTATGCATGCGGCCCCAAGGAGATCATCCAGCAGATGACCAAGATCCATCAGTTTGCGATCATGTGCGCACCCACCACCAGCCAGTATGCAGCTGTTGAAGCTCTGAAGAACGGTGATGAGGATGTTGCAATGATGCGCACCGCATACAACCAGAGAAGAAGATTCCTCATGGATGCATTCAAGAGAATGAACCTGGAGTGCTTCGAGCCCTTCGGCGCATTCTATGTGTTCCCCTGCATCAAGGAATTCGGCATGACCAGTGAAGAGTTTGCTACCAGATTCCTGGAGGAGCAGAAGGTTGCGGTCGTTCCCGGCACCGCTTTCGGCGACTGCGGCGAGGGCTTCCTTCGTATCTCCTACGCATATTCCATGGAAAACTTAAGAGAGGCGATCGGCAGACTGGAGAAGTTTGTTGAGAGCTTACGTGCGAGAGCATAGTGCTATGAATATTATTTTGCATCAGCCGGAGATCCCGGCAAATACAGGCAACATCGGCCGTACCTGCGTGGCGACCGGCACAAGCCTTCATCTGATCGAGCCTTTGGGCTTCCGCATCAATGAAAAAGAGTTAAAGCGCGCAGGCATGGACTATTGGGAGCAGCTTGATGTGACCAGATATATGAACTTCGAGGAGTTCCTTGCGGGACATCCGGGCGCAAAGATCTGGATGGCGACCACCAAGGCGCATCAGAACTACACCGACGTGGAGTTCGGCCCCGATGATTACATTATGTTTGGCAAGGAGAGCGCAGGTATCCCCGAGGAGATCCTGGTGGAGCATGAGGAGACTTGTATCCGTATTCCCATGCTGCCCGCGATCCGTTCCCTGAACCTTTCCAATTCCGTGGCCATCGTACTCTATGAGGCCCTGCGCCAGAACGGTTTTGCAGGCCTTCAGACAGAAGGTGAGCTGCACCGCTTAAGCTGGAAGGAAGACTAGTAACCGGGGCCTTCCCGAAACGGCAAAATAAGTAAAAAATAAGGACGCTACCTTTTCAGGTGGCGTCCTTTTATCATGCACAGATCTGTGGAGTGACCGCCGCGCATGCACGGGCGGTTTTAAGCTCTAGTAAACGTGAACGTGGTCGTTGTTAGCTGCTGCATGCTCTACGGAGGAGGATGCGTTGCGGTCGTAGGTACAGCCGGTGAAGTAGATGTCTCCGTCGTAGGAGTAGATCATATCGCCGCCGATATTCTTGAAGGCGCAGTCATTGATGTAGATGATGGAGTCGCTTGCGAATACTGCGGTGCAGTATACATCGTGGAAATCACAGCTCTCTAAGTAGATGTAGGTGGAGTCGTAGGATTCCATAATACCCCAGGAGCAGTCGCGGATCTCGGTGTTGTAAACGGTGATGTTGCTGGAGCTGAAGAGCTCAAGTCCGGTATAGCCGCAGCCGAAGAGGTCACAGCCCTCCACTCTGCAGTTGTAGCACTGGTTCAGACCAAGCACATTGCCGCTGCACTCGCCGCCGTCGGTATGACCCATAACGATGTCCTTTAACTCGATGGCATCACAGTTTACGAAGGACACTACATTCGCATAGCGGGGATCGCTTAAGATGCGGGCTCTCTTATTGGGATTCTCGGAGACGATGCGCAGTGCCTCCAGATTGGAGATGATCAGCTCGGGCTCTGCTGCGGTGCCGCTGAAGAGAACGCCGGTCTGCTCGTAATCATCGGGAATACGGTAGGGAACCTGATTCTTGTGGGCAAGCAGATACTGGGTAACATTGTAATCGCCGGGCTTCAATACGACGGTGGTATTGGAAGCAATGGCACTCATAAGCTCCTCGACAGTGCTTACAACGGTGTAATGAGCGCCGTAGAGGAGAATCTTCTCAACCTCGGGGTTGTCGATGGGCTGCCAGTCCAGCTCCTCGTAGAGGTCGTAGGCTTCCATGGGGAATCCTTTTTTCTCACAGTCTGCTGCGATCATGGCATCGATATCGGCAGAGGTATGGAAGGGAACCTCGGCCTCCTCGAAGATCTGCTTGATCAGAGGCTCGTCGTCGGGATCTGCGGAGTAGACCAGGCTGTTGGGATCCCACTCGAAATCCTCGGTGTATTCGATCTCATTAAAATTGTAAGCGTACAGCTCCCAGTCGTCGCCGATCTCATCGTAGTGCGCATGAGCCGCGGAGGTGATGGGGTAGTAGTACTCCAACTCAGCGCCGAGACCCCAGAAGATCTCTGCGTCGTGTAAGAAGACCTTTTTGCCGTCGGCGTTGACAAAAGAACGTCCCTGGGACCAGGATATATAGGAGCCGGAGTAGGTGGAGCTGATCAGACCCAGCTTGTTCATAAAGGACTCATCGCTGTAGACGGAGCTGTTGTTGCGAAGCAGTAACTGCAGCTTGCCGTCTAAGTTCTTGATCAGGTACTCGTCGCGGAAACCGTCATAGTCGTGGCCGTGGGCACCGATGCTTAAGACGAGCTCGGGTTCGCCGTCATTTCCGCAGTCGATGTAGGTGTAGTTCGCCTCAGCCAGGGAAGTAAAGCGATAGTCGTTGAAGCATGCATCGGACAAAATATTGATGAAGTCGGTGATGCTGTAGGGAGTATCCTTTTTAAAATAGTCGATGACCTCGCCGGTCTCGTAATCGCAGTAGTTGTTGATGTAGACATCGTAGGGATTGTCGGCAAAGAGGGGTTCCTCGCCCTGTAAAAATGCCTCATACATTGCCACGGAATCCTTCACTTCCACCTCTTCGGAAGCGGACTCGTCAGGAACTGCAGTCTCTTTGGCAGAGGAGCCAACGTCACTCTGAGAGGGCGCCTTGGGTGAACTGCCGCCGCATGCGGCGAGGGAGAGGAGCATCAGTGCGGTGAGAAGGAGCGCGATCGTCTTTTTCATAGAAAATGCCTTTCTTTCGGAATTAATAACCTAAGCCCTTGGGAAGAGGGAAGGTGGAAATGTCGAGATCGACCCAGAGGGGATCTTCGCGCAGTTCCAGATTGTCCTCGCTGCAGCCGGCCTGAGCAGCCTTCTCGGAGATCATG
>JAZULD010000205.1:0-3114 GCA_045643625.1 Acetatifactor sp.
ATGTGGCGGTGGCTCTTCGTGCCATGACCACAGCAGGCGGGGAGATCCCTGCCGGACATAAATTTGCACTGCGTCCCATCGCATCCGGCGAGGCGGTGATCAAGTACGGTTACCCCATCGGCTATGCGGCCGAGGCGATCCCCGAGGGCGCCCACGTGCATACCCATAATCTGAAGACCGGACTTGGGGAACTGTTAAAGTACGAGTACATGCCTGAGGAAGGCGTATGCGATGCGTCTGCCAGTGACAGGACAGATATGAGAAAGTCAGCGGCTTGCGGCAGCGAGGCGGGCTGTGTGCCTGCGAACGGTATGAGTAACGAGGGAGCGCCTGCGGCGGACGGCAGCGCGCCTTCTCTGACATTCTCGGGTTTCATTCGTTCCGACGGCAAGGTCGGCGTGCGCAACGACATCTGAATCGTTCCCACCGTGGGCTGCGTGAACAGTGTTGCTGCGGCAATTGCAGCGAAGGCAAAGGACCTGGTGCGCGGTACGGTCGGCGAGGTGATCGCTTTTGCGCACCCCTATGGCTGCTCCCAGATGGGCGAGGACCAGGAGAACACCAAGAGGATCCTGGCAGACCTGATTAAGCACCCCAACGCAGGCGGTGTGCTGGTGCTGGGACTTGGCTGCGAGAATTGTAATCTGGGCGAGATCAAGCCTTTTCTCGGCGACTATGACACTGAGAGGGTGCGCTTTCTGACTGCGAGCGAAGCGGAGGATGAGATCGCGGAAGCCCTTGCGATCATTGATGAGCTGATCGGGAAGGCGTCTGTATGTGAGAGAGTGCCTGTGAGCGCGGACAAGCTGATCATCGGCTTAAAGTGCGGCGGCAGCGACGGACTCTCCGGCATTACTGCCAACCCTCTGGTGGGCAGATTCTCTGACAAACTGATTTCGGCAGGCGGCACAACGATCCTGACAGAGGTGCCCGAGATGTTCGGCGCCGAGACGATCCTCATGAACCGCTGCGAGAGCAGGGAACTTTTTGACAAGACAGTCGCTATGATCAACGGCTTCAAAAAATATTTTACGGACATGGGTCAGCCGATCTACGAGAACCCGTCCCCCGGCAACAAGGCGGGCGGAATCTCCACATTGGAGGACAAGTCTTTAGGCTGCACACAGAAGGCAGGCTCTGCCCCGGTGCGCGGCGTGCTCTCTTACGGTGAGCAGGTCAGTGCGCAGGGTCTGAATCTTCTCTATGCGCCCGGCAACGACCTTGTGGCAAGCACCGCGCTTGCGGCCTCCGGTGCGCAGATCGTGCTGTTTACCACAGGCAGAGGCACACCTTTTGCAAGTCCCGTGCCCACGGTGAAGATCTCTTCCAACACGGCGCTTGCGCTTCGCAAGAGCAACTGGATCGATTTTGACGCGGGAGTCCTCACGGGCGAAAAGGACCCTTCGGAATGCGCGGAGGAGCTTTTTGACTATGTGCTTCGCGTGGCAAGCGGAGAAAAAACCTGCAGCGAGCGCGCAGGTTATCATGATATGGCCATCTTTAAGCAGGGCGTGACACTGTGACGGTTGCACGTCCCTGTGTTTTTGTGGTAAAATAAATTAATTACAGACTTATGCGAACAGCGCAGAAAAGGGGTTTAGAATGTATACAAACGGCAAGATTTATGTTGGATTGGCAGACGGCGAGCGTGTGGAAATGCAGCTTTCCATGAGCAACCGCCACGGACTGATCGCAGGTGCCAGCGGTACCGGAAAGACTATCACCATGAAGACTCTGGCGGAATCTTTCTCGGATGCGGGAGTGCCTGTTTTTTTATGTGATGTTAAGGGCGACGTGTCCGGCATCGCAATGCCCGGTGTGACATCTTCCGGCATGGAGAAGCGCATCGATAAATTCGGCATCAGAGATTCTTTTACCTACAAGGGTTATCCCGTGTGCTTCTGGGACATCTACCAGCAGAACGGACACCCCGTGCGCGCTACCGTTTCCGATATGGGTCCCGATATTCTCTCAAGACTGCTTGATCTGACTCCCGCTCAGGAGGGCGTTCTGAACATCGTCTTCAGGATCGCGGACGATCAGGGCCTTGAGATCATTGATATGAAGGACCTGCACGTGGTCATCAACTATGTGAACGAGCACAAGCAGGAGTACATCACTTCTTACGGCAATATCACCACACAGTCCATCGGCGGCATCATCCGTGCTTTGATCCCTCTCGAGAATCAGGGTGCAGATCTGTTCTTCGGTGAGCCTGCGTTGGATATTTTTGATTGGATCCGCACCGACGAAGAGGGCAGAGGTATCGTGAACCTCTTAGACTGTGTCAAACTGGTGCAGAACCCTACTTTATATGCAAGTTTCCTGCTCTGGATGATGTCCGAACTGTTTGAGAGACTGCCCGAGGCAGGCGATATGGACAAGCCCAAGCTGGTATTTTTCTTCGATGAGGCGCATCTGCTCTTCAGCGATGCTCCCAAGGTACTGGTGAAAAAAATCGAGCAGGTGGTAAAACTGGTTCGTTCCAAGGGCGTCGGCATCTACTTTGTGACTCAGAACCCCAGCGATATTCCTAACGGTGTGCTGGCACAGCTGAGCAACGAGGTGCAGCATGCTCTGCGCGCTTACACTCCTTCCGAGCAGAAGGCAGTGAAGGCTGCGGCACAGTCCATGCGCGTGAACCCCAAGCTGAACACCGAGGAAGCGATCATGGAGCTCGGCGTGGGCGAAGCACTGACCTCCTTCCTGGATGAGGAGGGTATCCCCACCATGGCACAGCGCACTTCCATTATCTGCCCTCAGAGCCTGATGGCTCCCGCAGACGATGAGGTCCGCAGGGAGATGATGGCAGCCGACGGCATGAGCCGCTACGACGAGATGGTCGACAACTGGTCCGCTTACGAGTCCCTGACCAAGAGCAGCGAGGAGCAGGAGGAGGCCATGAGACAGGAGGCCGAGCGCCTGGAGCTTGAGAAGCAGAAGGAGCGCGAGGAGGAATTCGACCGCAAGATGCGCGAGCAGGAGGAAGCATTCTTACGCAAGCAGGAGGAGGCACTCCGCAAGCAGAAGGAGCGTGAGGAGGAAGCACTCCGCAAGCAGAAAGAGCGTGAGGAGGAAGCACTCCGCAAGCAGAAAGAGCGTGAGGAGGAAGCA
>JAZULD010000206.1:0-6644 GCA_045643625.1 Acetatifactor sp.
ACGTCTCAACATGCCTTCCAGCTTAGGCTGGAACTGGAAGTGGCGCATGGACAAGGATGATATGCGTCCCGAGCTTGCTGAGAAGATCTATCGCATGACTAAGATCTACGCAAGAGTATAAGAAACTGAAAAACAGCCCCGCGCACACTTGCTGCGAAGGGGCTGTTGTAGACTGCAGACGTATTCGGAAGACGGAAAATCCCCTGCGGCAGGCGCCGACGGAAAATGCAGGCGCCGACGGAAAATGGGGGCGCCGACGGAAAATGCGGGCGCCGACTTGTGAAAAAAGAAGTGCCGTCGGTCTGCAGGAGATGATAAGCATCGAAGCGTCAAAAAACGGAGGAACCATGAACAGAACATACACTTTGAAAAACGGAACCGAGATCGTAAGACTGGGCCAGGGAACCTGGTATCTGGGTCAGAATTACAGCCCCAGAAAGCAGGAGATCGAGACCTTAAGACGAGGCATCGAGCTTGGCATGAACCTGATCGACACCGCCGAAATGTACGGAGGCGGCAGAAGTGAGGAACTGGTGGGAGAGGCCATCAGGGGCTATGACAGGGAGTCTCTCTATCTGGTGAGCAAAGTCTACCCTCACAATGCCGGGAAAAAACATCTTGAGAAGAGCCTGGACGACAGCCTGCGCCGCATGGGCGTTGACTACCTGGACCTGTATCTGCTGCACTGGAGAGGCAGCATTCCTTTCCGTGAGACTGTCGCTGAGATGGAGCGCATGGTGGCAGCAGGCAAGATCAAAAGCTGGGGTGTGTCCAATCTGGATGTTGACGATATGGACGAGCTCCTTGCGCAGGCAAAGGGCAGCCACTGTCAGGTGGACCAGGTGCTGTATCACTTGGGTTCCAGGGGCGTTGAGTATGACCTGCAGCCCTACCTGGAGGAGCGCAACATGGCACTTATGGCCTATTGTCCCCTTGCACAGAGCGGTACCTTGAAGAAGGGTCTTTTTACAGATCCCGCAGTGCTTGCCGCAGCAAAGAATCACGACGCGACTCCCGCACAGGTGCTCTTAAACTTCGTGCTGCAGAAGGAAAATGTGGTGGCCATCCCCAAGGCTTCCAGTATCGCTCACGTGGAGGAGAATGCTAAGGCGCTTTCATTTTGCCTGACCGCGGACGAACTTGCCAAGATCAATAAAAGCTTCCCCGCACCCACAAGAAAGATGTACTTAGACATCGTCTGATCGGGGCAGGAAAGCTTCTGCAAAGTCATTTTTGAATATAAAAAATTATTCGGCGAAGAGGGAAGGACCGTTCATGGCCATGTTGGAGTTGTGATAGCGCTTGTCGAAGGTCACATCCTCATCGAACCAGTCGGGTGCGATGAAAGCATGAGCCGCCGCCTCGGAGGGGAACTCGACCTCAGCCATAATGAGGGGAGCGAAGGGCTCTGCGAAGACATCAAGCTCGATGGTCAGAGGTCCGCAGCCGGTAAAACCGGGCACATCATCGCGGAATTCGGGCTCATCTAAGGGGATGAGGTAGCGCTTCTTGGAGATCACGGTGCCGTCTGCTTTCTCGCGGAGATGATAGTAGGACCGCTCGTTCATGGGAAGGTTGTACTCCTCCCTTGCAAGCAGACCCTTGCCCTTGTAGGTGAAGTAATACTCATCGTCGGATCTGCGTACACGCATGGTGGGTTCGGAGTTTAAATATGCCTGCTCGATCAGGTGATAAGGATACTGTTCCAGATCCTCGGGCAGTTTTTTTATGGTAAATTTGCGTTCGATCTCCATGACAGACCTCCTTGAAGGGGTGTTTGACAGTAACTGAATGTCTTAAATCAGTATAACACTTCCCTGTGAAAATGCAAGGCGCGTTCCTTGCGGGGTGTCGGTCAGATATGCATATCGGAAGGCATATGTATCGGTGCCTTTGAAAGATGACCGAAACGGATTGAACTTGCGGGCGCAAATGTGTATACTTCAAGGTGAGAGTGCAGGTGAGGCGCAGACTTTTCATGCCGACGAAGAAGCGGATGGAACCTCGGCTTGCCGCACAATAAAAAGGGAAAACAAACAGCCGCGCAGGCGGCGGAATGAGAGGAAATATGAGTAAGATCGCAGTATTTTTTGCAGAAGGATATGAGGAGATCGAGGCACTTGCGGTCGTAGATGTGTGCCGCAGATGCGGCATCGAGACCGACATGGTGTCCGTGACAGGCAATAAGACTGTTGCAGGCGGCCACGACATCAAGGTTTTGGCAGACCTTCTTTTTGAAGATATCAATGTGAACGATTACAGCATGCTGGTGCTTCCCGGCGGCCTGAAGGGCACCCAGGGACTTGAGGCTCATGAGGGTCTGATGGCAGCAGTTGACAGCTTCTACGCAGAGGGCAAGTATATTGCAGCGATCTGCGCAGCTCCCAGCATCTTCGGACACAAGTGCATTTTAAAGGGACGCGTTGCATGCAGCCATCCTAATTTTGAGAGCCATCTGGAGGGCGCAGAGCTCACTCACGAGCCCGTTGCGGTTGATGGCAACGTGATCACCTCAAGAGGTATGGGCACCGCACTTGACTTCGGTCTTGTGATCTCAAGCCTCCTTGTCGGCAGAGAGAAGGCCGAGAGCGTTGCGGCTTCCTTTGTGTACCACATGTAGTTTTGAAAGGATGTACTATGAGCAAAGATATGTCTATCGTGAAGGGTCTGCTTGATTTTATCGATGCAAGCCCCAGCCCCTATCACGTGATCGCCAATATGAAATGTGCCTTTGACGAGGCCGGTTTTACCGAGGTAAAAGAGAATGAAGAGTGGGAGCTTGCTCCGGGACGTGGCTACTATGTCGTTCGCAATGACTCCTCCATGATCGCTTTCAGAATGCCCGTGGGCGGATGCAAGGGCTTCCGCATTGCGGCAGCACACAGCGATTCCCCTACTTTTAAGGTAAAATACGACCCCGAGATGTTCGCCGAGAATTATGTGCGCCTGAATGTTGAAAAATACGGCGGCGCCATCCATATGAGCTGGCTGGACAGAGCCCTGTCCGTGGCAGGCCGTGTGGCTTACCGCACCGAGGAGGGCGGCATTGCGACCGTTCCCGTGAATATCGACAGAGACCTTCTTGTGATCCCCAACCAGGCCATCCACATGAACCGCGAGGTGAATCAGGGCGTCAACTTAAATCCCCAGGTGGACCTGATCCCTGTGTACGCGCTTTTTAACGGCGAGAAGGAGAAGACCTTTGCGCGCCTTGTTGCCGAGGCGGCAGGAATTCCCGAGGAGAGTATCCTGGATTCCGAACTGACCCTCTATGTGCGCGAAAAAGGCAGGATCTTAGGCGCCAATGACGAGCTGATCCTCTCCCCCAAGCTTGACGATCTTGAGTGCGTATACGGCGCCATGAAGGGCCTTATCGAGGCGGGAACTTTTAACATGCCCGGAGATCATATCAATGTCTGCGCTGTTTTTGACAATGAAGAGGTTGGCAGCGGCACCATGCAGGGTGCGGATTCCACCTTCCTTGAGAATACCATGAGCCGCATTGCGGACTGCCTCGGTATGAGCCGCAGCAGGTATCTGCAGCTCATCGCGGACAGCTTCCTGCTCTCTGCGGACAATGCACATGCGGTGCATCCCGGTCATCCCGAGAAGGCCGATCCCGTCAACAGACCTCATATCAACGGCGGTATCGTGTTAAAATATCACGGCGGCCAGAAATATACCACAGACGCTTTTTCCGGCGCAGTGGTTCGTGACCTTGCAAAGAAGGCAGATGTGTCGCTTCAGACCTTCTACAACCGCTCCGATATGGTGGGCGGCTCCACACTGGGCAATATCTCCACCTCCCATGTGTCCCTTCCCTCCGCAGATATCGGTCTGCCTCAGCTTGCCATGCACTCTGCAGTGGAGACCGCGGGCTGCGATGACATCTGCGACCTTGTGGCGCTGATGACTCAGCTCTTTGCATAACAGTCGGTCCGGAAGAGCGGACGAACTAAGACACCGTCGAAACTATATTATGCCAAATGAAAATCCCCGGAACAGTTGTAAGGAATACGACTGTCCCGGGGATCTTTTTGCGTGTGAAGATACATTGTGTGAAGATACAGTCCCTGAGGGAGAGAAGATAAGCTTACTCCTCGGGCTCTTCGGGTGCCATGGCGCGGACGGTGACACCGTTTACCTGCACGCTGTTGTCCAGGGCGATGACCAGGCAGTCTCTGCCGTCGATGCGTCTGGTGGTGAGAAGATCGGTCCTTGCGGGATCCACCTTGATGACAACATCGGGGGTCTTGACCTCGAAGGTGCGGCTGCTTGCCACGTTCTTTGCGAGGATATTGATCTCTTCCTCGGGAGCGGCCTCGTATCTGCGCTCTAAGACATCAAGCTTCTCGTTGGAGACGCCGCTGTCTGCAAGAAGAGTCTTGAATTCGTTCCTGTCAAGTACCAGGGGCTCGGGATCCTCGCTTCTCTCCTCGATCATCTCGTTTAAGCGCTCGTGGATGTTAAGCACGGTCTCGATGTCGCACTCCTCGCCCAGAGTCTCGGAGATCATGGTGCGGAAGGTCTCCTTCTGGGTGCCGGCTGTGGTGGGAACCTCGCAGGCAAAAAGCTTGTCCACAAAGTCCTCGCGGATGTTCTCGGCGTCCTTGGAGTAGTACAGCAGGCTGTGAATGTCGGCGCTTCTGTCGTGGAAAGCAGGGAAGAGGAAGCCGACATCGGGCTGCTCCACTACCCAGTCGCGGATGCGGTTGTGGAAGGCGTTCTCGTCGGCGATGTAGCTTAAGCCCGGCTTGGAGAGGTTGACGGGGCAGATGCAGGCCAGAATGTAATCGTAGACCTCATCGGAGGCGTCCTCCATGGTCAGACCGTCGGTGGTCTTGCCGGGAATATCGTAGACGTCGTGGACCAGCAGGATCAGGTAATTGCCCACGTACTCGTAGTTGTCGATGACCTTGTTGTAGAATTCCTCCAGCAGGATGTCGTCCTTTAAGCCGCTGTCGCGCAGGCGCAGGAGCAGGTCCTGCACACTGCCGGGGTTCTCGGCCGCGAGAGGGAAATTCAGGGTAAAAAGATTCTTGCCGGTGGTGCCGGACAGGGATTTTTTGAAAAATTCCAGATATTTGAAGATCTCCTCCTCGGGCAGGGAGAGAAAAGCCTGCTTGAACTCGGTCTTGCGGTTCTTCTCGCCGTCCACGTACAGACCGCAGATGCGTGTGAAGGTGCAGCCTGTGGAGGTGAAGCGTTTCTTGATTTCGTTGATTTCCTGTTTGATCATTTGGGGACCTCTTTTCTTCGATTGGTACCTCATCAGTATATACTAAAGTGCCCTGCGGGACAATCCTGTTTTGCGCTTTCGGGCGGCCTGTGATAAAATGAAAGGAAGAAAAAAGCGCAGGCGCGGAAAGGGGCCAAAATGATCCTTAAGGGTGAAGGAATCGGTCGAAATATGGGAAGCGGCAAGCTGGCACTGTATCGCAGTGACTTGACCTTGTCATGCCCTGCGGGCGAAGGAAATGCCCTTGTACGCTACGAAGAGGCCCTGAAAAAAGGCTTTGAAGCGCTTGAACGCATGGGGCGTGAGAGTGCATCTGACGGCGGCAGCGAGAGCGCGGCGGTCTTTGAAGCCCACAAAATGCTCCTTGCCGACGAAGGACTTGACCGACAAGTGCGAGCCCTGATCTCAGAAGGCAGAAGCGCTGAAGAGTCCGTGTGTGAAGTTTACGATAAAATGACGGAAATGCTGCAGAATACAGGAGATTCGTTGATCGCCCTGCGCGCGGCGGACCTGCAGGACTTGAAGGGCCTGCTGTTTGCAGGAATCAGGGGGACTTCCGCAGTGCAGAAGATGCCTGAGGAGCCCTATATTCTCCTTGCTGAGGACCTTCTGCCCGGGGAACTGATGCGCCTTGACAGAAGTTATCTTCGGGGCGTGATCCTTACGAAAGGCAGCAGATTGTCTCACATTGCGATCCTTCTTAGAGAGTTTGGGATCCCTGCAGTGATCCTTACAGGGGGTGAACTTGACGCTCATCCTGCAAAATATGAAGAATTTGTCGGCCTTCCCGCTGTTGTGGACAGCGAGGCGGGCAGAGTGTATCTTGACACGGGCGAGGAAATCACCTCTATGGCGCCTGAAAACAGCGATAACAAGCAAGTAAATGTGTTCTGTGAAAGCGCAGCAGCATGTACGCATCAGTCTGAGGAACGGAAGGAAGATCACAGAGAGAGTGCAGCATGCGGGCATGTCCCCGCAGAACAGGTTGCCTCTGCAGCGAAGCGGGAGTACAAATATAAGTTACTCGCCAACGTCAGCACCCCGGAGGAAGCCCGAAGGGCCGCAAGCTTCGGCGCGGCGGGAATCGGACTTCTGCGCAGTGAATTTTTATACCTGCAGATGGACCGAATGCCCACGGAAGAGGAGCAGTACATCTTCTACAGGGAGGTCCTTGAGAGCATGCAGGGCAGGCCTGTGACGGTGCGCACCCTCGACCTTGGCGGCGACAAGCTGCCGGACTATCTGAAAGAACTGACAGGAGAGGATCTTACTTTGCGCGGCAGCAGGCTGGGACTGCGATATCCCGAGCTTTACAGGACCCAGCTTCGGGCGCTGTATCGCGCAGCACATTGCGGGAAGCATAAGATCATGTTCCCCTTGATCACCTCCTGCGAGGAAGTGAGAG
>JAZULD010000207.1:0-10357 GCA_045643625.1 Acetatifactor sp.
CGCACCTGGTCTCGCTTAAGAGCTTCTCAGCTTCCTTCTGCTGCTTCTTAAGCAGACATTCGCTGCGGTCGCTCATCTTATTAAGCATGTCCTCATACTCGTCGGTCTGGGTGCGCAGTTTCTCCTCAAAGACGCTTCTTACGCTCTCGATCTCCTCGGTCAGATCCTTCTTCTCTCTCTCGAAAGTCTCGGTCAGGCTGTCGCGCTGTTCCTGAAGGGTCTTCTCATAGGTCTCGTACTGACGGTCCATATTCTGTTCAAAAAGTGCGGTCTTCTCGGCAAGTGCCCTGTCATACTCTTCACTTGCGCCGGTGAGAAGCCTGCTCCACTCTTCTCTGTTCTTCTCTAATGCTTCCTCATGACGGATCTGCATGGAGTCTCTGTCTGCGGCATAGTCCGCATCCATCTCGTTCATCTTCTCCATGTAGCTGTAGTCTAAGCTCTCTGCCTTCTGCTCGTAGCTCTCTCTTAAATCGGACAGCTCACGCTCATAGTTGTCGCCCAGTTCTTCGATCCTTGCCTCTAAGGAGGTTCTCTGCTCCTCAAGCTGCGCGATGAAGCTCTTGGCATCCATGCTTAAGCGCTCTTCGGTTTGCTTCAGAAGCTCTTCCTTCTGTCTGAGCATGCCGGCAACTTCTTCCCTGGCTTCCTTCACGGCTACCAGTCCTGCCTCTAACTTGCGGGCATAGTCCTTCTGCTCCTCAAGCAGCCTCTCTGCCTCGTCCTTCTCTTCCACAGCATACTCTGCCCTGGACTGCGCTCTTCTTGCTTCCAATCTCGCCTGATTCAGTTCCTCCTCGGACTGCTCGCGAAGGGCACGCTCTGTGGCAAGTGCCTCCTCTGCAGCAAGCTGAGCTTTGGTAACTTCCTCTACAAAGACCCTGCGGATCTCAGTCTCGGGGATGTCCCTGCTGTCCACCTGCTCCTCGATGACCTCCTTTAAGAAACGGGGCTTGAAGGAGCGTCTGTGGGTGGGAGCATTTTTCTCAATGTCTCTGTGGTCGCCGTCGGTGATGCTCTTGAACACCGCATAGTTGGCGATCAGGTTGTTGTATAACTGCAGGACATACTCCTCGTCGTACTCAAGAGCGCTCTCTTTGACTTCGATGGTATATCCGACTTCGTCGTAATTCTCAAGGAACTGCCACAGCTGGTAACAGTTGCGGTAGTCGGGATCCTTGGTCAGCAGGTTGGTTCTCTGGATCGGGCTTCTCACCTTCTGGCAGCCTGCCATGATCTCGCAGAAGGGGCTGGTCTTTAAGGCCATGACCAGTCTTCTCACGCGGTCGATACGCATGAAGACGCTCATGTTGTCCTCGTCGTTCTCCGCGTAGCTCTGCAGGTCCTTGATGCGCATCTCCACCTTGTACTCGATCTGCTCGTGGGCGTCATCCACCTTGCTCTCCATGGTGAAGGTGTTGCTGGTCTCGTCGCCGGTGGACCAGAAGATCACGTCTGTACGCTTATCTACAAATGTGATCAGTCTCTGGATCAGGTGATAGATAAAACGGTTCTCGTAGAGGTCAAAGGACTCATCTACAGACACGTTTAAGATCTTGGTGGGCTGGATCTCGCCCTCGTCTGCGCTTGCGATGAACTGGGTGTTCATGCTTAAATGGCGCACACTGTCGGCGGTGATCTTCTTGGCAAGCTCTACAGGTACGACCTCCTCCACTCTCTCGATGAAGCGTCTGGGCTTCTCGATGATCTTGTTGATGGAGGGCAGCACCTCCTCGATGGTGGAGAGCCACTTCTCATCCACGACCTTGTGGAGCACCTGTCTTCTCTGGGACAGCTCGTTGGTTCCGGCCTGCACCATGGTATAGAGGTAACGGAAGTACTTATCGTCCTCGATATTCCTTCCTACTTCATTCACATATTTAAGATATAATTCGTTGATCGTTTCTGCCATGGTTCTTCCTTTCGCTCAGCTTCTAAGTTCCGAAGCCGATACGATTTTTTAATACAGATTCTGGATTCTGGTAAGATATGCGGTACTGTCGGGCATCTTGCCTCTGCCGAAGGTCTTCTCGATAAAGAGGATCAGACCCTTGATCTCGTCGCGCACGAACATAACGTTCATACTCTCGAACTTCTTCAGTACCTTTCTTGCGATGATGTAGTCCATACCGCCTACCTCAGTGCCGCCGCAGGCAACATAAACGGGGATGAAATCGTACATCTGCTTGATGATACGGTTACCGAATGCCAGCTTGAAACGGGTCTGCAGGTACTGGTCAAGCGCATTCATCTTCTCTACGCACTCTGCGGTAACGGGATGATCCTGTTTTGCGCGGGCAAAAAGAACCTGAAGATGATCGCTGCTGATGGGGATGTAATCCTGCTTCTCGCAGGTAAATGCGTCCGCTCTCTCGTTGATCTCGATGGGGATCGCACGGTCATATACCTTATCGGTGATGGTGAAGGTGGAGTCATCGTTGTTCGCTGTGCCGACGAACCAGATGTTGTCGGGCACGTGGATCTTACCGCCATCGAGACGCTCGGGATCCTTGGGCCACTGTGTGGGCACCAGGTCTAAGATCCACTCGTCGTGGCTGGGCATTTCCAGTACGGACAGCATCTCTGCAAAGTAGTACTCGATACGCGCCAGGTTCATCTCATCCAGAACGATGAAGTTGGGATCTTCACGGTAGTTTGCTTCATACAGGGCACGAAGGAACTCGGTCTCGTTGAAGCGCTTGGAGAATTCGTTGAAGTATCCGATGATCTCGGTCCTGTCTCGGAAGGAGGGCTGTACGGATACGATGGTTGCGGGGTTGTTCAGGAATCGGCTGAAGGAGTAGGGCAGGGAGGTCTTACCTGTACCGGAGATACCCTCTAAGATCAGGATCTTACTGGATGCCATACCTGCGATAAATCTTCTGACGATCTCATGTGTGTAGTAAAGTCCCAGAGTGCTTGCCGCATAGAGTCTGTAGCTCTCGGCAACATCTTCCAGGGTAATGGTCTCGTTAAACTGAGGACGCGCATAATCTGCGTACTTTTCGTCCACAAGAGTGAGCTTGGGGAAACGGATGATATTGGGGTCGAAGGGTGCGTCCTCCTTCACGATGGTAGCGGTCATGTTACCGCCCGCTACGGTGCCTGCTGCACCTGCGCCGGAACCTGCTGCACCTTCTGCGGGAAGACCGTCCTCGTCAAGCAGCGCGCTTGCACCCATGTAGGGAAGGGGTTCGTTTGCACCCGCTGCGCCTACCTTCAGCGCAAGGATCTTGTTTTTCTCATCGATCAGGTCAAGCACCTGGCGGTTCAGTCTGCCGATCTCCTTATAGAGGGTCGCGTTGTCGCCCTTTTCTCTCTTCAGCTTCGCGTGAAGAACGATCTTGCGCACACACAGGTACACGATGCCGATGGGGATCAGGATCAGCACAAGCGCAAAGAGGATGGACAGGATCTTCAGGGGGAGACTGAACTCCTTAAAATACGACATGAAGATGTTGGTGTAACCCACCCAGCCTGTGATAAAGGTTCTCACGAAGCCCATGACGATGCTCACTACCCAGTCTATGAAGTTGTAAAGCATCTGTCCTACCAGTTCAAATACAAGTTTTAAAAAGCTGCTCATAAGGTCATGCTCCTAAGTTTCCAAAATGCGCTTTTTTACTGCTCAGCGCTCTCTTTTGCCTTCTTTAATGCGGCCTCTGCCTCTGCCTGCATCTTGCGTGCCTGCTCCAGTGCGGCCTCTGCCTCTGCGCGGATGCGCTCAGCCTCTTTGGTCTTCTCGTCAAGCTCCTGTGCTCTTGCGCTCTCTGCCTCCACTGCTGCCTCTGCTGCGGTGGTCTTCTTCATCTCAACGATCACCATGATCAGGTGATAGATCTGATAGAGGAAGAATAAAAGCATGGGAATCACGATCACAACCAGGAAACCGATCTTGCCGGACAGGAAATCGATCACATGTCCGAGCAGGGGGATGCGGGTCACATATTTGCCTGCGATATCGCCGCTTACGATCACGTGCTGGTCGGAGAGGACATTGTTATCACCCTTGGTCACATAATTCCTGACACCGTATTCCTCGGTGATCTCCTGAATTCTGTGGGTGTTCAGTGCATACTCATTTTCAATGATGGTGTGGAAGGTGATGATATCACCGACCTCAAGGGTCTCGGGATCGCACTTTTTGATCACGATCATGTCGCCCTTCTCAAAGGTGGGCACCATGGAATCGGATTCCACCACCAGGGGTGAAAAACCTGCGATGCTTGACAGATGCTCGCTGTCTCTGGTTGCCAGAGTCACGAAAGCGTAGAGCGCTGCCACAAGAATGACGATCCAGAGGATCACGCTTAAAATAATACTTCCTGCTTTTTTTACTGAATTCATAATCATTTTCCTTTCAGGGCTTATGGGATCAATCGGCCAGGATGCTCTCCCAGAATCGTGCCCATCTCTCACGAATGGTATACTGTATCTCTTCTGCCTTCTCGTCGGCAGTTTCTTCTCTCTTGGTGTTGTACTCTGCAGACTGTTCAACCCGCTCGGGCTCCTCGTATCTGTCAAGATCCAGAGGCTTGTTGTCCTCATCGGTGCCCATGAACTTCAGCGCCACCGCGTAATCGGCGCCCTTTAAGTCATCTCTGCAGTTCTCGTCGGTGCCCTCCAGCCAGATGTGTACTGTGACGGGCATATCAACGCCGGCCTTCAGCCGAAACATTGCGTTGTCCTCGCTGTACTCCATGCTCTCCCCGTCGGGAAGTCCGAAGTACTTGATGCCGTCCTGTATTCTGCTTGCATTGCCCATGCCGGGATCGTAGATATAAGTCTCCTCCCCTGTGGAGAAGCTGATCCTCATGGCGCTCGCAAGTCTGGGATTGCCGGAGGTGATGCGGGTTCCCTTCTGACCCTCCTCATCCTCGCTTGTCAGGTGGACCACCATGTCCTCCTGGGCGATGAAATGAAGGGGAAAAGTCAGATACTCGCCGCTTTTTTCCTCGGCGATGCTGCCCTTCTCATGTGTGAAGGTCTGTGCATCCTTCGTGGTCACGGGAAGCAGGGGCGTGGTCTTCATGTCAAAACCATAGTCCGTAAGCATTCTCGCCGCGATATCCTCGAAGGTGAGTGTCTGCGCATACTCTGTGAAATTATCGTGTCCATCGAGGTCAAACCTCATGGAGATGCCGCTTGTGATGTCCAGTCCCATGCCCTGTACTCTGGTGTTGTCCGCAATGGAGAACCATGCGAAGGTCGCCGCAGAAATACTTGCCAGCGCGATGAGCAAAAGCATCAGTGATACCTGCAGCCGCCCGATGGACTTAAGACTTCTGTTGTTTGTTGTTTTCATGTTTGAATCTCCGATATCAGTTCAGCACTCCGTAAAATGCCAGCTGCATGTCGACTTCATTGAGGCCCACACTTGCGGTGCAGTCCGGATCGCAGCCCTCTAAATAAAAGTAGATGTCCACTGCGTATTCTTTGTTGAGTTCCATGGTAAAAAGCTTGTTTGCGGGAAGGGATGCGCCGCCGTCGCTCAGAGCGATGGTGTAATCCGCAACACTTACGGAAGGATCGTTCTCGGGATGGATATTGCCGCCCGATGCCGAGAGCACTTCTCTGTCGTTAAGTTCCCTGCCGTTTACCACGGTCACGATCTTCTCTTCCTCATTATCAAGCTTGCCGTTGTCCAGGTAGAAGATCACGGGGCTTCCTCCGTCAAAGGTAAGTCCCAGTCTGGAGGCCTTCAAAATGCCTGACTGCGCGGAAGTGACAGGTGCCGCAATGCCTTCCTGTGAGGTGTCAAAATACAGGTCCATGGACTTGCCGGAAGCATTACCTGCTGCCTGCGCTTTCACATACACGCGTCCGTGGTAATAATTGGCACCCTTGTCGTCCACCGCAAAGACATCCGCCACGCTGCCCTGTGTGTTGGGCGCATATACGAAAGTCTTAAGATCCGCTGTGGAGACAGGCATCAGACGCTTAGCATCGCTTTCGTTCACCTGAATGATATCTGCTGTTTTTTCTTCTCTGAAACTGCCGCCGGAGCCCGAGCTGATGTACAGCTCCACTCTGTCCTCGCCGGTTCTTGCCGTTGCGATATTGGTCTCGGTCACTCTGTTGTAGGTGAACCACGCGTAGGTCGCACCTGCGGATGAAGCGAGAAGCGCAAGCACAAGAAGGAGGATCAGACCCCTGCCTTTTATGTTATGTTGTCTCATTTTCAGTATCCTTTTTCTCTGAGGGCAAAATGCCTTTCTACTGCTATGCTTGATTATAATGAGATTTTTCCGCTCATTCGCAAAAAGGGACAATTTGATATTCTTATGGGAAAAATAACAAAAACAGCACAAAAAAAGAGGAACAGCACGTATCTGTTCCTCTTAAAAGCTCATTATTGATTTCGTCTGGTCTCCCAGGTGATCTCGCTGTCCTTGTAGTAATCCGGACCGGAATCGGCCCCGCCGACCCCTATGCTGGTGTTACCCCGGATCCTGTCTTTGATATCTTTGATCATCTTGGCAAGAAGACCTGTGTCGCTGTCCTCGATGGCATCGATGTTCATCTTGAACTGCAGTGAACCTCCCACGATCTCATCCGTACATTCGGGATCTTCTCCCTCCAGCCAGATGACCACGGTGTATTTGTCCACGAAGCCGACCTCAAAGGCTTCTTCCTCATATACGCAGGCGACTGTGTCGCTCACGAAAGTCTCACATTCGGGCTCTGCCCCTCCATCCGCCGCCGGAGCAGCGTATATCGTTCGCTCGCCGTTCTTCCAGACCGCCACGCGGACCGCCTTCTCCGCACCCTTCGATGCGTTCTCAAGCTCCACTGAAGCCTTGTAATTCACGGTCTCCTTACCGGAGTTGCGCACGTAATAGGTATAAGCCACATAGTTGCGGCCGTTATGGTCGCCGTCTATCTCGTCCAGATCCGCGGGAAGATCCGCAAGCGTCGTGTTGGTAGCGTCCTGCAGACTGCCTGCCGTCAGGCGTGCGGTGGGATCTGTGAAGTTGCCGTCCGCAGCAATGTTGATACCGCGGCGGTAAAGTTCCAGTCTGTCCAGATTGATGGTGAAATTACCCATCTGCTCCTGTGTAAAAGCGACCACAAAAAGGATCACCACAAGAGCAACCAACGCAAGCATCAGTGTCTTGATCTTATCAAGTCGAAGAAGTGCTGCGCCGAAACGCTTGATCCTTCGATTTGGTCTGTACATACTGATGACTGCTTCGGGGTCCAGATCCTGTCCGTTTTCCTCCAGGATCTTCTCGATATCCTCCACCCGGACGATGGCATCATTTCCTTTAGATCTTCGTCTTTTCTTCTCAGCCATACGTTCTCCTACTTGTTACAGATGATATCTTTCTTTGATCGATTCAACGTATTCACCGAAGCTCTGCTTGTCGGCGTCACCGCTGAATTTGAAATTGAGACCGCAGAAATGACGGTAAGGACTGCCCTTGGGCGCCTCACGCATCCAGCAGACAACGCCTACGCGCTCTCCTGCAGCGCTGTCATCGGCAAGTCCCACATGAGGGAACCTGATGAAAACGCTCTCGCCAACGTCAAAGACGCGGTTGACATACATCGCAATACCTCCCGCGGAGATATCCAGGGTCATGCCCTCCTCGGTCTCGATGATGCCGTCCTCATTGGGTCTCCAATGATCCTGCAGATATTCCACATGAAGAGCAACCTTATAACGAACGTCGCGGCGCTCGAAAAAGGTTCTCTGCTCCTGCACGCGTCTGATGCGCCAGAATGTTCTGATGCCCTCTTTTACTTCCTCGTCGGCATAACCTGCCACGATTCTCTCCTCGGAACCCTCAGCGTAGCGCATGAGTATTTTCTTGGAAAAATCAAAAGGAAGAGGGGCTCCGTTTTTCATGGGGACGGAAATCAGGAACGCGGACTCATCCAGTGCTCTGATAAAAGAGCAGATCAAGTCGAACTTGGGTGACTCGCCGATGGGCGCGTCATAGGAAAGCTTCATCTTGGTTCCTGACGGGATTTTTAAACTGCCTGCCATAAAATGTCTCCGTTTCGGGGTGTTTGCTCGATTAGCCTCTGATCTCCAGATAGCCTAAAAGTTTCTTGCTGTCGTACTCTTCCAGTACGCCCAGGTTGGAATCATAGAACTTGCCGTCGTAATGTACCAGATAGTGGCAGTAACGACCCATTCTCTCCATCATGATGCAGCACTTGGGCAGTACAACGTCTCTGCCTTCGGTGTAAACGATAACATCGCTGTGATCGATTCCGTAGTAGTTCAGTGCGGAGATCATGCGGCCCATGGTTGCCTGCCACTCACGGCAGTCCATAACACTGATGACCTCTGCGATGGTGTTGCCCGCAAGCATTGCCACGCAGGCCTGTCCGCAGAGACCGTCCTGCTTCTGGTAGATGACCTCGATACCGTCGATGGCACGGATGGGCTTATCGAAGCTGTAAGGGCTGGGCTGGTCCATACGGATGATGGAGCCGTTGATGTGCAGAAGGATCTTATGTCTTCCGCCAACCTCGCCGTCGATGTCTGCGGCTGCGGCGTCCACCCAGATATTGTAAAGTCCCTTGCTGTCGCGGGGACGAAGTTCGCAATCGATGATCTGGTTGTCCAGTACGATCTCGCCGTGGATCACGTCACGCAGCTTGCAGACCTCCCATACATTGAAAGGAACGGAGATCTGGTAGCCGTTCTCCTGCTTTTCCACAACGGATTCAAAATAGTATCTCATAGCAAAATACCTCCTATAAAAATACGGATATCGTCATCAGAGCTTATCTGTCGGACAGCTCTGCTTTCTTCTTGGCCTGGGAAGGGGTGATGCCGTAATGCTTCTTAAACAACTTGCTGAAGTGGTATGCGTCATCGTAACCTACCATGGCAGCCACCTCCTGGGTGCTGCCGCCGTAACCGCCTGCGAGAAGCTCTCTTGCCTTCTCAAGACGGATGTTGATCAGATGTCTGATCGGGGTGTCGCCTGTCTCACTCTTGAAGATCTTGGAGATGTAGAAGGGACTTAAGTACATATTCTCAGCGATCTGGTCAAGCGAGATCTTCTCGTTGTAATGGTCCTCCAGATAATTGACCATCTGCTCCACAACGTACTTCTTGTTCACGCTCTCGAAGGCGTAGCCTGTGGTGGGCTCTGCGGGCTCACACTGCTCTCTGATGATCAGCACCAGCAGCTGGATCAGATATGCCTTCAGCATAAAATATCTTCCCTCGCGCACGCTGGCCTTCTCCACTTCCATGGAGGAGCAGATCTTAAACAGCTTCTGGCGCAGTTCGCCGGTGGTGTGGATCATGTGGCCGCCGTTGGGAACGGGCATGTAATTGTGGGCAAAACCGGGGATCTGAATGTTGCTGGCACCGACGAAAAATTCCGTGGTGGGCACCAGGGATTCCTTCACGAACAGAGCCTGATGTCTCACACCGGGATTCAGGATCAGAAGATCTCCCTCGGAAATGGTGAAGATCTCGTCCTCGATGCGGTATTTGCCTTCTCCGGACATAACAAAAGCCACCTCCAGGAATTCATGGCTGTGGTAACTTGCTTCGTCCTCGCTTCTGGTACCCTTCCAGGTATACAGAAATGTCGGATTCAGATCCTCTAATGTGATCGCTTTTCTGGGCTCCATTGCTCGACCTCTCTTTTCTTATCACATTTTACACTTTTTTTATGGAAAAGTAAAATATTTTTTGTGAACAACATCATACATTCAAGGTGCAAGATAGTCCATTTCAATTTAATGTACGAATTGTAGAATGGAATGTGGTGTATCGTCACAAAATAACTGTTTTTTTCCATGGAGGGATATCTATGACTCCGATGAAATGGTTCTATACCTTCTTAAAAAAATACAGGTGGAGGATGGCCCTGGGTCTTCTCATGACCACCGCGCTGGCTGCGCTGTCCATTATCAACCCCTACATCTCGGGTGTGATCGTCGACGACGTCATCCAGGCCGGCAATTACAGCCTGCTGCCCAGACTGATCGCATGTCTTCTTGGCGTCACCGTGCTGACCGGTGCCCTTCGCTACCTTTATCAGTATGTGTTCGAGACCTCTTCCCAGGGACTGCTCTATCATATGAGAGACGAAGTGTACCGCAAGCTTCTGGCTGAGGATTTTAACTTCTATAACAAAAAGCGCACCGGCGACCTGATGAGCCGTCAGACCGGCGATATGAACGCGATCCGTCATTTCGTGGCTTATGTCATCTACATGATCTATCAGAACGTGCTGCTGTTCATCTTCGCGCTGACCATGATCTTCACCGTCAACGCCAAGCTGGCGCTGTGCATGCTGGTGGTGCTGCCCTTCACGGCCCTTACCACCTACCTGCAGTCCAAGGAAGTGCGGCCCGCCTTCCAGCGAAACCGTGAGTG
>JAZULD010000208.1:0-5260 GCA_045643625.1 Acetatifactor sp.
GCTTTGGATCCTCTGCTTGCGGATACCAAGCTATGGTTTTACGACTATGACAAAGAGGCGATCTACGGCAGCGCATACAGCCCGAAATACCGCAATTTAGCGCTTTATGCAGATCATTACTATTATGATATGCGCAAGTTCTTAAAGGGCGATGAGGGCCTTCTGTCGGCACTTGGCTTTCAAATCAGACATGTTCCCGAGGCAATGGGACGCATTCATTATCTGAGCAATTATTACGGACTGACTTTGACCGATTCGGTCAAATATAATGATAAGCACAACGAGCCTAACGGCGAGGACAACAGGGACGGCAACGACTACAATGCCTCCTGGAACTGCGGTGTCGAAGGTGAGACAGAAGATGAAGAGATCAGGTCTTTACGCCTTCAGCGTATCAAAAATGCCTGCATCCTGCTGATGCTCAGTCAGTCAACGCCCCTTATTTTTATGGGCGATGAGTTCGGCAATTCCCAGAAGGGCAACAATAACCCTTACTGTCAGGATAATGAGATCTCATATCTTAACTGGAGCGAACTTGATAGCAACAGGGAGCAATATGATTTCTTCAGAGAGATTGTTTCGCTGCGAGCAGAACATCCTGTGCTTCGCCCTGCAAAGGAAGCCTGCATGACGGACCGCAAGTCCTGCGGTTATCCAGGCATCAGTTTCCATGGCGAGAACGCATGGAGAGCCCTGTATGATTACAACAGATGTTTCATCGGCGTGATGCTCTGCGGCTATTATGCGAAAAAGGATGACGGAAGATGCGACGATTTTTTCTACATCGGCATGAATATGCATCGCGAGGCGAAGCTTCTGGCACTTCCGAAGCTTCCTAAGGGCTTGAAATGGGAGCCTGTGATCGAGACCTGCGATCGGAACGAAGGTCTGTCGGAGGATGAGGCAAAGAAGATCCTCGAAGCCGATAAACACCTTCTTGCAAGAGATGCGGACCGCATGCTGAATGATATCAAGGCCATCGAACAGCGCGTTTTGAGCGCAGAAAAAGAGAAGGCGCTGAATGCACTTAAGGATAAGGCTGAAACTTCTGAGGAGAAGCAGTCGGATGACGATACTGTTTATGAAGTAACTGCGGACCTCGCTGCTATTGACGCGCCTGCATTAACTCCCTCTGTGTTCTATGACAGCGAGCTGATGATGAGCGTGCCCGGATTCAGTATCGTAGTCTATCAGAGCGTTCCCGACGAGGAGTATCTGAAGAAGAATCCTGCCAAAGCACGAAAGAGCAGGATCGACCGGAGCCGTCAAGCTTTTTAGAAGAATTTTTTGGCTATTACTAAGCCAGTTTTATGCCGATGGTTCGGCAAATATTTTATAAACGTAACCGGAGTAATTACATGGGAAGTGTTTGGAAACATTTTAAGACGATCACCTATCATAAGATCCTTGTAGCGAGAGGCTGTTTTAAGGTTGGCCTTTACAAACAGGGTCTGCTGCACGATATGTCAAAATACAGCCCCTCGGAGTTCTGGGTGGGTGCGAAGTACTATCAGGGATTTCGAAGCCCCAATAACGCCGAGAGAGAGGCTACAGGCTATTCTGCAGCCTGGCTGCATCACAAGGGCCGCAACAAGCATCACTACGAGTACTGGATCGATTACAGCATCGAGGCAGGACCCGGAGGAATGGCGCCCGTGCCCATGCCCGACCGCTATGTGGCTGAAATGCTGATGGACAGAATCGCTGCCAGCAAGGTCTATATGGGCAAGGATTACAATGATAAATGCCCGCTGGATTATTATTACAAGGGAACTGACAGAGCGCCTATCCACGACCAGACCAGGGCAAAACTGATCCATTATCTTGAAATGCTGGCTGACGAGGGTGAGGAGATCACCTTTAAGAAGATCAGGAAGGAATTGATCGAAGATAAACATCACAAGTAATTTCAGACCGGCATAGCCGGAAGCAAATTTAGGACTAATGCTTGAGCATTAACCGATATGTAAGTTGGAAGCATATAGGAACCAAATAATCAAAAACAGGCATCTGCAATTGCAGGTGCCTGTTTTTCTTTGGTGTATTATCGGAAATACTTATTATTCAAATTAGTTGGAACGGATCTCTTTCCAGATGTCATTGTACATCTCGTCGCCTTCTTCACCGATGTAGATGTAGGTCTCAAGATTGTTGTACTTGGTCAGATCGGGGAATGCGATCTCGGAATTACGGATGTCCTCGTCCTCGATGAGATCTCTCGCTGCATCGTTGGGGGTGGAGTAGGTGATGTACTCGAAGTTCAGCAGTGCGATGTCGGGACGGCACATGAAGTCGATAAACTTCTCAGCATTTGCAACGTTGGGAGCGTTCTTGGGAATTACCCAGCTGTCGATCCATACGTTGGTGCCTTCCTCGGGAATTACATACTCAAGATCGGGGTTCTCGCGCTGAGTGTAAATTGCTTCGCCGGAGTAGATAACGCCGAGAGCAGCTTCGTTGCCGATCATCTTATCACGTACTTCATCGATTACATAAGCCTGAACCAGGGGAGCCTGCTCGATCAGCAGTTCCTTTGCTTCCTCAAGCTCGTCCTTATTTAAGGTGTTCATGGAGTAGCCCTTTAACTTCAGGGGAACCATGAGAGCATCACGAACGGAACGCTGCATCAGAATGTCGTCGGCATACTTCTCATTCCAGAGGATGGACCAGCTGGTTACGGGATCGTCGACCATGGTGGTGTTGTAGAGAATACCTACGGTACCCCAGCAGTAAGGCACGGAGTACTTGTTGCCGGGATCGAACTGCTCGGACTGCTCAAAGTACTGCGCGCCGATGTTCTTCTTAGCGTTGGGAATGTTGTCGAAATTGAGCTCCTGAAGGAGACCGTTGTCGCTCATTTTTTTGATCATGTAATCGGAAGGGCAGATAACATCGTATGCGGATGCGCCGCCTGCTACCTTGGGATACATGGTCTCGTTGGTGTCGAATTCATCGTAAACTACATGGATGCCGGTCTCTTCCTCGAACATGTCCAGAGTATCGGGATCGATGTATTCACCCCAGTTGTAAACGTAAACTTCGTTACCGGATCCTTTCTTGGCGCCGCAGCCGGTCAGAACAGATGCAGCAAGCAGGCTGCAAAGGAGACAAATTACAAATTTTTTCAATGCATTATACCTCTCTTTATTTTAATTTTTTGAAGATTCTTTATTCATCCTGGGAGTGTAGTTCACAAGGATCAATAAGATCAGCACCGATACGAAAATGATGGAAGAGAGGGCGTAGATCTCAGGCTTGATGCCCTTCTTGACTTCGGTGTAGATCTTGGTTGACAATGTGTCGATTCCGGGGCCCTTGGTAAAGTGGGTGATAATGAAATCATCCAGGGACATGGTGAAGGCCATCAGGAAGCCGGACAGGATGCCGGGTCTGATATCCGGGAACACTACCTTGAAAAATGCCTGGAAGCCGTTGGCTCCGAGGTCCACAGCAGCCTCGTAGGTGCTGGGATTAAGCTGTTTCATTCTCGGCATGACGCTTAGGATCACATAAGGAATGTTGAAGGTGATATGTGACAGAAGAATGGTCATGTAGCCGAACTTAAAGCCTAAGCTGATGAACAGAAGCATCAGGGAGATACCGGTTACGATCTCGGCGTTCAGCATGGGGATGTTGGTGACACCGATGACGATGGCGCGGGTCTTCTTGCGCATGCTCTGGATCGCGATGCAGGCGATAGTTCCGAGGACGGTTGCCACCAGAGCGGAGAGCAGTGCGAGGCTTAAGGTGTTGCCCAGTGCATGCAGGATCGCGTCGTTCTTAAAGAGTGCCTGATACCAGTGGATGGAAAAGCCTCCCCACTTGGCGCGGCTCTTGCTCTTGTTGAAGGAGAGTACGATCAGCGTGATGATGGGCGCATACAAAAAGATAAAAATCAGTGCAATGTAGATCTTGCGGGCAATATTTTTCATCATAATGCGTTGGCCTCCCCGTCCTTGTCGGTGACGACGCTGATCACCATATTAAAGATGATGAAGAGCATCAGCACGATGGAAAGACCGCTTCCCAGATGCCAGTTGCCTGTCTGCGTGAATTCCTGCTCGATGACATTACCGATGAGCAGAAGCTTGGCACCGCCTAAGATATCGGAGATAACGAAGGTGGTCAGCGCGGGAACGAACACCATGGTGATACCGCTGATCACGCCGGGAATACTCAAAGGGAAAATGACCTTCATCAGAGTCTGCGCGCTGTTGGCGCCAAGGTCTCTTGCGGCGTTGATCACATTGATATCGATCTTACTGAGTACATTGTAAATGGGAAGCACCATGAACGGCAGGAAGTTGTATACCATACCGAGGACGATGGCTCCCGGAGTGTTGATGATACTGATCTTGGGCAGATTCAGGAAAGTTAAGATGTTGTTGATAACACCGTTTTTCTCAAGAAGGGTCTGCCATGCAAGGGTTCGGAGGAGAAAATTCATCCACATGGGAAGGATGAAGATCAGCACGATGAGAGAGTGCTGATTCTCGCTCATATGAGTCAGGATCATTGCCAGAGGATACGCAAGCACAAGGCAGATGACGGTGCTGATCAGGGACAGCTGAACCGCCTGCCAGAGCGCTTTGGAATGCTCGGGAGTGGCAATGGCCATAATATTCTGTAAGGTGAAGGCGCCGGTCTTGTCTGTCAGTCCGTAGTAAAATACCATGCATAAGGGTATCAGGATAAAAAGAGCGGACCAGAAGAGGAAAGGCACCGACAAAAGCTTCTTAGATCTCGACATGGGCAGCCTCCTCATCCTCAGACTCAGGCTTGTTCATGATCTGGATGTTGAAGGGGTCTACCTTGATGCCGACGTGTTCACCCACCCCGTGCATTTTGGTGGACTGTACCAGCCACTCAAAACCGCCTGCCTGAACTTCCATTTCATAATGAACGCCCTTAAAGATCAGGTGAGATACAACGCCCTGAAGAGTGCCTTCCTCGGGAGCGACGAGCAGAACGTCCTCGGGACGGATCACAACGTCCACGGGCTTGTTCTCGCCGAAGCCTTCGTCAACACAGGCAAATTTGTAGCCCAAGATGTCAACGAGACGGTCTCTTACCATGGTGGCGCCGATGATGTTGCTGTCGCCGATAAAGTCAGCTACGAAAGCGTTCTCGGGCTCATTGTAGATATTCTCGGGAGAACCGATCTGCTGGATGTAACCCTGGTTCATGACAACGATGGTATCGGACATGGTGAGGGCTTCTTCCTGATCGTGGGTGACATAGATGAAAGTAATGCCGAGCT